>VERU01000635.1 GCA_018882485.1 Rhodoferax sp.
AGGTGGCCACGGTGGAGCCGGTGGAGCAACTGATGACCAGCACCCGCTCGCCCAGCGCCCGCCCGATGCGCAGGGCCTCCACCCCATCGGCCAGCCAGTCCTGCGGCCGGGCCTGGGCCATGGCCTGCGCGGGAAGACCGTGGCCGGTCAATCGTGTGTAGTACACATTGGCGCCCAGGCCGCGTCCCACGATGTCGGCCAGCGGCGCGGTCTCCAGCCGGCTGGCCGAGAAGCCGTGCAGGTACACCACCGCCCAAGGCGTGCGGCGCCCCGGCTCGCCGGCCCAGACCACCCCCTTGGCGTTGCCGGGCCGGATGCCTGGCACGGCGGCCTCGGCGGCCTGCAGCCAGCCATCGATCTGCGCCGCCTCGGCGGGGGGCTGCGCCCGGGAGGCCGGCTCCAGCGGCCCGAAATCGTTGCGCGGGCCGGTCAGCACCAGCGCGGCCACCAGCGCCAGCACCACAAGGGGGATCCGCCAGCGGCGCAGCCCGCGATGGCGGGCAGGACGGACAGAAGCGTCGGATGCGTTCATGGCGGACCTCCGTGGGTGCGGTCGCAGTGTAGCGCCGGCGTCCCGGCCCCCAACCCGGGAGCGCGGGGACAGGCCACGCCTCACATCTGGTCGATCGGCGTGGCGGTGATCGGGGGGCCTTCGGCCGGATCGCCGATGGCGAAACGGTCGCGGGTGGTGGTGTAGAAGCTCGCGCCGAACCGGCCGACCGGGTGGTAGTCGCGCAGGTTGACGCGCCAGGCGGCGGTATCGACCAGACCGTCGCGCGCCGCCAGCCACTGCACGCGCCCGATGAAGACGATGCGGCTGGCGTTTTCCAGCTTTTCGTGCAGCACGCACTCGAAGGCCACCGGCGCCTCGGCGATGCGGGGCGGACGCACGGTGCGCGACGCGACAGCTGTCAGGCCCACGCGCTCCAGTTCGCTCACCTCGGGTGGAAAGGCCTCGCCGCAGGCATGCATGCGGTCGGCCATGGGCTCGTCGCTCATGTGGACCACGAATTCACCCAGCCGAAGGATAGTGGCCGCCGTGTCCTTGAGGCGCCCTTCGGAAAGACGGTTGATGCTGAGCATCACGATGGGCGGATCCTCGCCCACCATGTTGAACATCGAGAACGGCGCCGCATTGGCCACGCCCGATGCGCCCAGCGTGGTCACCAGCGCGATCGGACGCGGCACGATCAGGCTGGCCATCAGCTTGTAGCGCTGGCGTGCCGTCAG
>VERU01000216.1 GCA_018882485.1 Rhodoferax sp.
ACCTGATGCTGCGCATCGTCAACCACATGGTGGACGGCTACCTCGACCTGCGGCGCGAGCTGACTCACCAGCTGGACCACTGGCAGTCGGAATTGCTCAACCCGCGCACCCGCTTCAACAACTGGGGCTCGCTGCTGGACGCCCGCCTGTCCCTGCACCACCTGGATGAAATCTGCGAAGACCAGCGCGCCGCGCTGCAGGACTGGATCGAAGCCCTGAAAACCTGGCCGGCTGCCGGCTCCGTCCTGGAAGGGCAGGAACGCGAGCTGCTGCATGTGCGCAGCCGAGACGTGCTGGAGCACATCGAGCGGGTGGTGCACCATGTGCGGCGACTGGAGCAGAGTGCCGAAACCGCGGTGCAGATGCACTTCAACGCGCAAAGCCACCGCACCAACGAGATCATGCGCACGCTCACCGTGCTGACGGCGGTGTTTCTGCCGCTGAACCTGATCGCTGGCATCTTCGGCATGAACTTTGACTTCATCCCGCTGCTGCACCAGACCAACGGTTTCTGGATCACCCTGGTGCTGATGCTGCTGATTGCGGCCGGTCTGGTGGTCTATTTCTGGCGCAAGCGCTTCATCGAGCGCACCCGTTGACCGGACCCGCCGGATGACTCACACCGCTATTCAAACAGTAGCGGTCGGTCCATACTGGGCAAGGCCTGAAGCCCTAAAACGTCTCTGAAAAACAGAGCCTGGCAAAGCGCCTGCACGCTCGGGTCAGGCGCCGGGGCAGGAAAGCCGGCGTGCGCTCAGGCCAGGTGCCGGGCCAGAAAAGCCAGCGTGCGCTCATGGGCCAGTTGCGCCGCTGCCGCATCGAACGAGCCCCGGTGGTCGCAGTTGAAGCCGTGATCGGCGGCGTACACCTGCACCTCCACCCCGGGCTGGGCCTGCCTGAAGGCCTCGACCGAGTCCAGGGGAATCCAGTGGTCCCTGGCCCCAAAATGCGCCAGCACCGGGCAACCCGGCTTGCGCGCGGCCTCGGCCGGGCTGGTCACGCCGCCGCCGTAATAGGGTACCGCCGCGCTCAGGCCGCGCAACATGCAGGCTGCACGCCAGGTCAGCAAGCCGCCCCAGCAGTAACCCACCACCGCCACCCGGCCAAACTGCGCCGCGTGATCGATGGTGGCCTGGATGTCCTGCAGCACACCCGGCGCCGGCAAAGCCTCCACGGCGGTCTTGAGCGCAAAACCCGCCTGCATGTCGGCGGCCTCGTAACCCAGCTCCACCCCCGGCTGGACCCGGTGGAAGGTGGCCGGCGCCAGCGCCACATAGCCGGCTGCCGCATAGCCGTCGGCCACGGCGCGGATGTGGGCGTTGACGCCAAAAATCTCTTGCAAGACCACCACCGCGCCCTTGGGCGCGCCGCTGGGCTGGGCCAGGTAAACCGGGAAGGTGTGGTGGTCAGAGGCGGTGAGCTGGATCGCTGAATTCATGAGGATGGCACCAAAGGAATGGGGTATGCAGGATAAGAACCGGACCAAACGGCTACCAGTTGCGCGCACCGCGCCCGGCAGCGGCCAGCAGATCGGTCAGGGTCATGTAGACGACCTGATCATCGAAGTGGTTGTTGTCGGTGAGGGCGACCGTCGCATCCGTAGGGTTGCGCCGGTAGTGGCAGACCGGATTGGCGGGCATGGCCGCCGGCGGCAGGGGGCATGCCCCGGCGGGCGGGATCGGCACATTGACCGCATCCAGCACCAGGCCATTGGCCCGCTCCACCGCGTTGGCCACGGCCGGCAGAGCCAGCCGCGCGCCGCCGGGAACCCAGGCCCCCGCACCCGAGGCGCCATGGCTGATCAGTGCAAAGGCCACCTGGTACACCGTGGTGACCTGGGCGCCTTCGTCGAACACCGCCAGGCCGCGCCGGGTGGCCGCGGCCAGCACGCTGGCCGGATCGGTGCGCGGCGGCAACGCGGTGCACTGGAAATTGGGGGCCACTGCCGCCGCCGACGCCGTGAGCGCAGGCGAGGCGAAGTCGGAGTCGCACTGGACCAGGGAAGCGCCACCGGCTACCGTGACCCCGGTGGCTCCGGCAAACACCCGGTACGACACCTTGCGCCCCCAGGCATCCAGCGCGGCATCGCGCGGCAGCCCGAGCGTGGTCCACGGCACCGTGCCGTTGGGGTTGGTGCACGCGTTCGCCGCCACATTGGGTACCGCCAGCCCGGTCTCCAGCGCCCCGCTGGCAGGGCAGGGCAGATAACCATTGACCGACGCAAAATTCACCATCGCCTGGCGCAGCGCCAGCAGGCGCTGCTGCGTCCGGGTCTGCCGATCGGCGGCATCACGGCGCTCGCCGAGCTGCGACAGGATCAGGCTGGTGCCCAGGGTCAGCACCAGGGTGACGGCCAGCAGCATGGAAATCAGGCCCTGCTGCGCCCGGATGCGCCGTGCCACGGGCGACACCGTCAGTGGGCCCGGGGGGCCAGCTGCGCCCGGGCCAGCAGGGACATCAGGGTGGGGCGCGAAACGATGTCATCGAAGCGGGTCGCTCCGTCGCTGTCGTTGAAGGGGGCATCGATGAAATCAGCCGGCACCGGCTGGTTGTTGGCGTTGGGCCCCTCCAGCGCTCCATTGGCCGGGGTACCCGCCTGCAGGGTACCCGAGGCGTCGTAGCCGCCGCCCCGGTTCTCGCCATGGCTGATCAGCACATAGGCCGCACCCGTTCCGGCCGCCGGACTCATCAACGCGGTGCCGGCAGGCGCGATCGCGTCGCGCACGCTCAGGCCACGTCCGGTCACCAGATTGAGCGGCGAGGTGCAGTTGGCCAGGTTGGCCAGGGTACAGGCAGCCGCACAGGTCTCGACCGTCTGACCGCCAAACGACAGGGGCACGCGTACAGCGGCGCCGCCGGGGTCGCAGCTGGTGGCGTCCAGCGCACGGTTGCTGGTGAATCCCAGATTGGGCGCCACCGCCACGGCCGATACGGTGCGGTAAGTCAGCCGGGTGCCCCAGCCATCCTGGGCCTCGGTTTCGATCAGACCCAGGGTGACCCAGGGCAGCACGCCCGTGGCCATGGCGGTGCAGACGCCGGTGGCGGCACGGGCCTCCACTCCGGCGCCGGCCACACCGGTGGCCAGTGAGCCGTCGGCCGGACAGGGCAGACGGCCCTGCACCGCCACATAGTTGACCAGCGCGGCATCGGCTGCGGCCACACGGGCCAGCGACACCTTGCGCCGCTCCTGGCTGAAATAGGCGCTGGTGGACTGCAAGCCCAGCGTGAGCACCAGACCCAGAATACCCAGGACGATGGCCACTTCCAGCAGCGAAAAGCCGCCGGAGCGCAGGCGCGGGGGTCGGGTGTGGCGGTTCATCAGAGTTCAGGGCCAGGCACAAGGCATACTTGCACGCCGGCTGCAAGGCCCCGATTCTGACGCATCCGCGCGGGCGTGCCAAGGCACCGCCCCAGACCGACCCCGGAGGATCCCCGCATGAAACCCGTTCTTCTCGTCACCGGTGGCTCGCGCGGCATCGGCGCGGCCACGGCGCTGCTGGCCGCCGAAGCGGGCTACGCCGTGGCCGTGAACTACAGCCGCTCCTCGCTGGCCGCCGACGAGGTGGTGCGCCAGATCCGCGCGGCAGGCGGTCAGGCCATGGCGGCGCAGGCCGATGTGGCGCGTGAGTCCGATGTGCTGGCGATGTTCGAGCGCATCGACGCCAGGCTGGGACGGCTGGACGCGCTGGTCAACAACGCGGGCATCGTGGACCAGGCCCGGCGCGTGGACCAGATGGAGCTGGACCGCTTGCGCCGCATGTTCGACACCAACATCCTGGGCAGCTTCCTCTGCGCGCGCGAGGCGGTGCGCCGCATGAGCCCTCGGCACGGGGGACATGGCGGCGCCATCGTCAACCTGTCCAGCGCAGCCGCCCGCATCGGCAGCCCGGGCCAGTATGTCGACTACGCTGCCAGCAAAGGGGCCATCGACACCTTCACGCTGGGCCTGGCCCGCGAGGTGGCGGCCGAAGGAATCCGCGTGAATGCGGTGCGCCCGGGCATCATCGACACCGAGATCCACGCTTCCGGGGGGCAACCCGACCGGGCCCGGGAACTGGCGCCCCAGGTGCCCATGCGGCGCGCCGGCAGCGCCCAGGAAGTGGCCCGGACCATCGTCTGGCTGCTGTCCCCGGAGGCCAGCTACACCACCGGCGCGCTGATCGATGTCAGTGGCGGGCGCTGACCGGGCCGGCCGATGGACTTCAAGCCGCTCATCACCCTGCTGGCCATCGTCAATCCGCTGGCGATCGTGCCCTTCTTCATCCACTACACCCACGATTTCACCCCTGCCCAGCGGCGCCGCACCATCCTGATCGCCGCCTTCAGCGCCTTCACCGTGATCGCCATCAGCGCCCTGATGGGCCTGCACATCCTGGCGTTTTTCGGCATCACGCTGGCCAGCTTCCAGGTCGGCGGCGGCATGCTGCTGCTGACGTCTGCGCTGGCCATGCTCAACGCCCAGCCGGCCGAGGCCCGCTCCAACGCCGAGGAAATGCAGGACGCCGCTACCCGCGCCAGCATCGCCGTGGTGCCGCTGACCATCCCGCTGCTGACCGGCCCGGCCACCATGTCCACCGTGGTGATCTACGCCGAAAAAGCCCGCACGCTCTGGCAGACGGCCGCGCTGGTGGGCTACGGTCTGGTAATCGCGCTGGCCACCGCGCTGTGCTTCTCGCTGGCCGAGCCGATCGCCCGGTTTCTGGGCAAGACCGGCATCAACGTCATGACCCGGCTGATGGGCCTGATCCTGGCCGCGCTGGCGGTCGAAGTCATGTCCGACGGGCTGGTCAAGCTGTTCCCGGCGCTCGGACGCTGAACCGGCGGCGCGGCCGCTCAGGCGCCCGCCAGCTCCCGCACCACCTGCAGCACGGCGCGGCCATAGGTGTCGAGCTTCTTGCTGCCGATGCCGGCCACGCCCTGCAGCTGCTGCAGGGAATCCGGGGCCAATTCGGCGATGGCGGCCAGGGTGGCATCGTGAAAGATCACGTAGGCCGGCAGGTTGTGCTCGCGGGCCACGCCTGCGCGCCAGGCCTTCAGCGCCTCGAAACGGCGGCGTGCAGCCGGCTCCTGGGGCAGCGCAGACGCCCGGGCTCCGCCCGGAGCGGGCCGCCCCCGGGCGATAGCCGATCCACCCAGCGA
>VERU01000217.1 GCA_018882485.1 Rhodoferax sp.
CCTGGGCGATGCCATCGTGCGCGACCTCTACCGGGATCCGGACTACCTGGACGACCCGCTGCTGACGGAGTATGTGCAGGGCATCTGGCAGCCCCTGCTGGTCGCAGCCCGCGCCCGTGGTGACCTGTCGCCCGAACTCTCGGACCGTTTTGCCTGGGTGATCCTGATGGGGCGTGACCGCAGCGTCAATGCTTTTGCCCTGCCTGGCGGCTATTTCGGCCTGCACCTGGGTCTGCTGGCGGTGGTGACCCGTGCCGATGAGCTGGCGTCGGTGCTGAGCCATGAACTCAGCCACGTGACGCAGCGCCACATTGCCCGGCTGATCGGTCGTCAGGAACAGCAGGCGCCCTGGGTCATCGGGGCGATGGTGCTGGGTGCCCTGGCGGCCAGCAAGAGCCCGGATTCGGCCAACGCGCTGCTGGTGGGCAGCCGAGCGGTGGCCGCCCAGAGCCAGTTGAATTTTTCGCGCGACATGGAGCGCGAGGCCGACCGGATGGGATTGGGCGTGCTGCTGGAGGCCGGTTTTGACGGGAGGGGCTTTGTCACCATGTTTGACAAGCTGCAGCAGGCATCCCGGCTCAACGACAACTCGGCATATCCCTACCTGCGCAGCCACCCCCTGACCACCGAGCGGATCGCCGATCTGCAGACCCGGCAGCCGCAGACGGCCACCCCGGTTGCCCCACCGGTGCTGGAGCAGGCTCTGGCGTCGATGCGGGCGCGCGTGCTCGCTGAGGCCGGTGTCGATGGCCTGTTGGCGCGCCGCCAGGAGGCCGATGCGGCCGGTTTCTCCGGCTGGGACCCCCTGCGGCAGGCCGTGGCGCTCTACGGCGCCGCGTTGGCCGCCCAACGCCTGCGCGATCCGTTGGCGGCGCGGGCCTACCGCAGCCGGCTCGAGCCCCTGGTTCAGCACGACGAGGCAGGCCGACGCTGGTTCGCCCTGCTCGGGTTGGAGGCCGCTGTGTCGGAGGGCGGGAAGTCGCTGGCGCAGGCCTTGCCGGCCGATTGGATCGGGACGGCGGCCCTGGGCCTGCGCCGTCCCGAATTGCTGCTGATGGCCGCTGTGGCACAGCAGACCGACCGTGCGGATCTGCGCTTCACCGCCCTCCAGGCTCTGCAGGGCTGGGTGCAGCGGCAACCGCTTGACGCTTCGGCCTGGGACGCCCTGGCTGCGCTGTACGGCCTGCAGGGCCAGACCTTGCGAGCCCTGCGCGCGCAAGCCGAAGCGCAGGTGGCCCGCCGCGATCCAGCCGCCGCCATCGATCGGCTCAACGCCGCCCAGGATCGCGTGCGGGGAGGAGCCAGCCTGACGGCCGCCGATCAGATCGACGCGGCCATCATCGACACCCGGCGGCGTCAGCTGGAATCAGCGCTGAGGGAACAGGCGCTCTAACGCGGCATCGATCACGACACCGAACGCCGTGTAGATCAGGGACCCGAGCAAGGCCGCCCCGAAGCCATCCACCGAGAACCCGTCCAGCAGTTGCGCGGCCCAGTAGAACATCAGCGCATTGATCACGAACAGGAACAGGCCCAGCGTCAGCAGGGTGACGGGCAGGGTCAGCAGGACCAGCAGCGGTCGCAGCAGCAGGTTGAGCAGCCCGATGACCATGGCCGCCAGCAAGGCGGTGCCAAAGCTGGCGACCGACACACCCGGATACAGGTAGGTCACCCCCAGCAAGGCGCACGCGCACAACACCCATTTGGCCAGCCACTTCATGACTCGCCCAGCATACACCGAATGGCGCCCTGCGCGCGCCGATTTTCAGAGGGTTCGCTGCGGCTGGGTGGCCGCCCAGCGCCCTGCGCCAAGGACCCCCAGCACGGCCACTGCGTAGACCGCCCAGGTGGCCGCCTGGTGCAGCGGCTCAGGGGGATCGAAGACGGCATCCAGCAGGGGTTCGTGAACGATCATCCGCGCGGCCGTGATGGCCAGCACCGCAGCACCCAGCTGGATGATGATCGGGAAACGTTCAACCAGTCGCAGTACGACCGAACTGCCGAAGACCACGATGGGCACACTCACCAGCAGGCCGATGATCACCAGGCCGAACGAGCCGTGCGCGGCCCCGGCAACGCCGAGCACGTTGTCGATGCCCATCAGCGCGTCGGCGATCACGATGGTTTTCATCGCACCCCAGAAAGTCTGTGCACCCGGCTCCGAATGGGCCTCGCCATCCGAAGCGCTCAGCAGCTGAAAGGCGATCCACAGCAGCCCCAATCCCCCCAGGGCCATGAGACCGGGGATCTTCAGCAGCCAGACCACACCCACGGTCATGACCGATCGGACGGCGATGGCGCCGACCGTGCCCCACACGATGGCCCGGCGTTGCAGGGCCGGGGGCAGGTTGCGCGCAGCCAGCGCGATCACGATGGCGTTGTCGCCAGCCAGCACCAGGTCGATCAGGATGATGGCCAGCAGAGCCGACCACCAGGAGGCTGAAAAAAGTTCCATGTTGCATCCTCGCAATAACAATGAGGCATGGATCGGACAGACGGGCGGGTGGGGCCAGACGGCATCGCACGCTGCAGATCCATGCAGGGCGAAGGTCTTGCTTGATGGCGCTGCCCGGTGGCTGCGGCATCCCGATCCCCGGAAAAACAGTGTTTTTCGTATTGACGATGGACCGTGCGGGAAGCTACTCCCCTTCGATGTCCGGATTGGATCATGCCGACGCCCTCTGGCGCAAGCCGCAACTGCGGGCCGTGTTGTGTGAACCGTACAGATTGGCACGGCTATCATGCAGGCCTCATGGCCGGCATCCACATCACCGACATCGAATCGGCCATCAACCACTGGCGCGAGCGGTGTCCTTCGCCCGACGGGTTTTCGCTGGCCGCACCGATCCGGGCCCTGGCCGAGGTCTATGCGCTGATGGTCTACCACCGCGAAGACGAGGTCGATGAGCGCGGCTTTCCGGCGCAAGCCATGACGGCGTGGCTGGCGTGGTACGCCACCACGCCGGATGCGCCCTGTATCGCGATCTGCTCGACCAGCCAGGGCGACGCCTGGTGCAAGGGGTGTGGTCGCAGCTTTGCCGAGGTTCAGGACTGGACGCGCATGTCACCCGCCGAAAAGCGCCAGACCTGGCGGCGGATCACGCAGGAGGGTGTGGCCTGGCGTTTCAACCGCTACGCCGAGCGGGCACGGGATCACTTCCAGCGCAGCGGCTCCACGCTGACCGACAT
The DNA here is from genome assembly GCA_018882485.1 of Rhodoferax sp. Lineage (GTDB taxonomy): Bacteria > Pseudomonadota > Gammaproteobacteria > Burkholderiales > Burkholderiaceae_C > Rhodoferax. Next base: position 3,190 of record VERU01000217.1, read on the forward strand.
CGACCCATCGCCCAGCAGCAGCACGCCTTCCTGAACCGTGGCCTGCAGTCGCATGGAACGTTGCGCCAGGGGCAGCAAAGCCTGCGCCTGATCGTGGCCGATGCGGTACACGCTGAGCCGCTGCGCCCGCTCCAGTTTGCCGGCGATGCCGCGCCACCAGACTTCGGCCGCCATGCCGTACGCATACAGCACCACGGCGTCGGCGCGGGAGCAGGCCTTCATCAGCGGCTTGTCGTCGGGTTGTCCGACTTCAACCCACAGCCGCACGCGACCCGTGTAGTCGCGCAGCCAGACATCGGGCTCGTCGGGATCGCTCAGGCCGGCGCCCAGGGCCAGGGTGCCGTCCCCGCCGCAGACCGTCTGCAGGGTGTGGGCCTGCAGCGCCAGCGCGCACAGCCGGACCATCATGCGCTCGTCGGTTTCGCTGGGGTGGCGGGCCAGCGTCAGCGTGTGGTCGGCGTAATAGCCGTGATCGATGTCAGCGACCTGGATATCCGCCTTGAAGACGGTCGATTTGAGGGCCATCAGATGCGCCGCGCGAGCGCGGCCGCCAGACCGGTGTAGCTGCCCGGCGTCAAGGCCAGCAGGCGCTGCTTTTCCGCATCGGGCAATGCCAGGCCTGCGATAAAGCCCTGCATCAGCTCACGGGTCATGGGTGCGCCCCGGGTGAAGGCCTTGAGCTGTTCGTAGGGTTGCGGCAGTCCATAGCGCCGCATCACCGTCTGCACCGGCTCGGCCAGCACCTCCCAGGAGGCATCGAGGTCGCCCGCGAGCGCGGCTTCGTGCAGTTCCAGCTTGCCCAGGCCCGTGGCCAGTGACTGGTAGGCCAGCACCGTGTAGCCCAGCGCCACCCCCATGTTGCGCAGCACCGTGGAATCGGTCAGATCGCGCTGCCAGCGCGAGATCGGCAGCTTCTCGCTGAGGTGGCGCAGCAGTGCGTTGGCCAGACCGAGGTTGCCCTCGGCGTTTTCAAAATCGATGGGGTTGACCTTGTGGGGCATGGTGCTGGAGCCGACCTCGCCAGCCTTGAGCTTCTGCTTGAAATACCCCAGCGACACATAGCCCCACACATCGCGGGACCAGTCGATCAGAACCGTGTTGGTCCGGGCGATGGCGTCGAACAGTTCGGCCATGTAGTCGTGCGGTTCGATCTGAATGCTGTAAGGCTGAAAGTCCAGACCCAGGCCCTGCGGTGCCGGAGCCTCCACCACACGGCGGCTGAAGCCCTCCCAGTCGAACTCGGGCCAGGCCGACAGGTGGGCATTGAAGTTGCCGACAGCGCCGTTCATCTTGGCCAGCAGCCGCACCGATGCGATGCGTTCGCGTGCGGTGACCAGCCGGGCCACCACGTTGGCGATTTCCTTGCCCACCGTGGTCGGGCTGGCGGTCTGACCATGGGTGCGGCTGAGCATGGGCACCGGGGCGTAGCGGTGGGCCATGGCCCGCAGCGTGCCGATCAGTCCGTCGAGCGCCGGCAGCAGCACCGTGGCGCGCGCATCCTTGAGCTGCAGCGCGTGGCTGGTGTTGTTGATGTCCTCGCTGGTGCAGGCGAAGTGCACGAACTCGGCCACTTTTTCCAGCTCGGGCCGGTCCTTGAACTTGGACTTGATCCAGTACTCCACCGCCTTGACGTCGTGGTTGGTGGTTTTCTCGAAGGCCTTGATGGCCACGCCATCGGCTTCGCAAAAGTTCTTCACCAGACCCGTGAGGTAGCTGCGCGCACCGACCGACAAGGGCTTGAACTCTGCAAAACCGGCGTCCGACAGGGCCATGAACCAGGCGATTTCCACCTGTACGCGGCGGTGCATGTAGCCCAGCTCGCTCATCAGCGGGCGCAAGGCGTCAAGTTTGCTGGCGTAACGGCCATCCAGCGGCGAAAGAGCAGAGATCGGGGTGAAATTCATGCCTTCGATTGTAGGTCCCGCACCCGTCTGCAGCCCTGCAC
>VERU01000218.1 GCA_018882485.1 Rhodoferax sp.
GCCCTGTATCTGGCGGTACGCGATGGCTTTCGTTACGACCCCTACCGCATCGATCTGACACCCGCGGGCATGCGGGCCAGCCAGGTGGTGGAACAGGGATACGGCTGGTGCGTGACCAAGGCCACGCTGCTGGCGGCGGCCTGCCGCGCCGTCGGCATTCCGGCTCGGCTGGGTTTTGCCGATGTGCGCAACCACCTCTCCACCGAGCGGCTGCGCCAGAGCATGAAGACCGATGTGTTCGCCTGGCATGGCTACACCGACATCTGGCTCGACGGTGGATGGCGCAAGGCCACGCCGGCCTTCAACCTGTCGCTGTGCGAGAAGTTCGGCCTGCTGCCGCTGGAGTTTGATGGCCGGAGCGATTCGATCTACCACCCCTACGACCGCTCGGGTCAGCGCCACATGGAATACCTGCACCAGCGTGGCAGCTTTGACGACCTGCCGCTGCAGGACATCATCGCCACCTTTGGCGAGCTCTATCCGCACTGGATGCCGCCGGGCCAGGCATCCGGCCCGTCGGCGCCTTCGCTGGCGCAGGCGGACTTCCTGGCCGACGCCGAACGCGAGGCCCCCGCCGGCTAACCGCCAGCGGTCGGGGCTTACCCCGTCAGCGCCAGAGGCTGCGCAGCCAGTCGCTGGCATCGGCCAGCGTGGCGTCCGACTCGGGCACCGTGCCGGCGTACTTCAGGAAGCCGTGGTTCACCCCCGCGCTCAGGCGAAAGCGCGTGGTCACGCCCTCGGCGGCCAGCCGGTCGGCAAAGGCCTGGCCTTCATCGCGCAGCAGATCGTATTCGGCCACCATCACGTAGGCCGGCGGCAGTCCGGCGCAGCGGGCCATGCGCGCGGGCGAGGCCAACGGGTCGTCGCGTTGCCCGGGTGCGGCCAGGTACTGGTCCCAGAACCAGCGCATCACCCGCGCCGTCAGGCCCCAGCCACTTCCGTAGCGATCCCACGACGGCGGAGGCGGCGACGGGTGGTCGGTCACCGGGTAGAACAGCAGCTGACCGGCCAGTTGCAGGCCCTCCGCGCGGTCGCCAGTCGGCCGATCACGCAGCCGCATCGCCGTCACGGCGGCCAGGCAGCCGCCGGCGCTGTCGCCGCCGACCACGATGCGCGCCGGATCCAGACCCAGCCGGTCCGCCTGCTGCGCCAGCCAGAGGGTGGCGGCCAGTGCATCATCGGCGCCGGCCGGGCAGCGGTGTTCGGGCGCGAGCCGGTAGTCCACGGACAGCACCAGGCAGCCAGCCCCTGTGCACAGCCGGCGGCAGATGTCGTCGTGCGAATCCAGACCCAGCGCCACAAAGCCGCCGCCGTGCAGGTACACCAGCGCCGGCAGTCGGCCCGCCGCGGACGGACGGTACAGACGCACCGGGATATCGGCGGCCGGCCCGGGGATGCTGAAGGTGTCCACCGAGGCCACCGTCACCGGGTTGGCGCGAGGAGGATTGCCGGCATTGGCCAGGGCGCGCACTTCGGCCATGCTGGGCAGCGTGTCGTAGGCTGGCAACGCTGCAGCGGCATCGACGGCCTGCCGGATATGGGGGTGCAACGACATCGTCGGTCCTTTCTCGTGATGCGGGCCTTGTCAGGTACCGCTGGCCTTCAGCGGGTGAGCACGAACACCGCGGTGGACGCCCGGGCGTTGGGCCACCAGCGCACCACCCGACCCTGCTCCAGGCCGAAGGCGTCCACCACACGCAGGCCGTTGCGCCGCGCCAGCTCTGCGAAGTCGGCAAAGGTGCCCACCCGGATGTTGGGCGTGTCGTACCACTGGTAGGGCAGGCGGCGGGTGACCGGCATGCGGCCGCGCAGCACGCTCAGGCGATTGGGCCAGTGCGCGAAGTTCGGGAAAGCCACCACCCCGGTGCGCCCGACACGGGCGGTTTCGCGCAACATGGTCTCGGCATTGCGCAGATGCTGGAGCGTATCGATCTGCAGCACGACATCGAAGGATGCGTCGGCGAACAGGGCCAGCCCCTGATCCAGATTGAGCTGGATCGCATTGACCCCGCGACGCACGCAGGCCAGCACATTGGCGTCGTCGATCTCGATGCCGTACCCGCTGCAGCCGCGCTGTGCCTGCAGATGCGCCAGCATGGCGCCGTCGCCACAACCGAGGTCCAGCACCCGCGATCCCTGCGGTACCAGCCGGGCCAGCGCCTCCATGGTCAGCACGTCGCTCACCGTGCGCCCCCCACTGAACGTGCAATGCCATCGAAATAGGCCCGGACCACCTCCAGGTAGCGCGGGTCGTCGAGCAGGAAAGCATCGTGCCCATGGGGGGCATCGATTTCGGCGTAGCTCAGGTCGCGTCGGTTGTCCAGCAGGGCCCGGACGATCTCGCGGCTGCGCGCTGGCGCAAAACGCCAGTCGGTGCTGAAACTCACCAGCAGGAAACTGGCGCGCGCCGGGGCCAGGGCCCGGGTCAGATCGCCACCGAAGGCCCGCGCCGGATCGAAGTAATCCAGCGCCCGGGTGATCAGCAGGTAGGTATTGGCATCGAAGTATTCCGCGAACTTGTCGCCCTGGTGGCGCAGGTAGCTCTCGATCTGGAATTCGACCTCCTGGGTACTGTACTTGTAGTCCCCCTGCACTGCGTCACGCAGCTGCCGGCCGAACTTCTCGTTCATCACATCGTCGCTGAGGTAGGTGATGTGACCGATCATGCGGGCGATACGCAGTCCGCGGCGCGGAATCACCCCGTGCCGGTAGTAGTCCCCGCCATGGAAATCCGGGTCGGTCACGATGGCGCGGCGTGCCACTTCGTTGAAGGCGATGTTCTCGGCCGTGAGGTTGGGCGCACTGGCCACCACCACCGCGTGGCGCACCCGCTGCGGGTACTGCAGCGTCCAGCTCAGCGCCTGCATGCCCCCGAGCGAGCCGCCCATCACCGCCGCCAGGGTGTCGATGCCCAGGGCGTCGAGCAGCCGGGCCTGCGCATCCACCCAGTCCTCCACGGTGACCACCGGGAAACCGGCGCCGTAGACCTGCCCGGTGTCCGGATTGACGTGCATGGGACCGGTGGATCCGAAACAGGAACCGAGGTTGTTCACCCCGATCACGAAGAAGCGGTCGGTGTCCACCGGCTTGCCCGGGCCGACCATGTTGTCCCACCAGCCCTGGGACCGGTCCTGCCCGGCGTACACCCCGGCCACGTGGTGCGAAGCGTTGAGTGCGTGGCAGACCAGCACCGCATTGGAGCGGTCGGCATTGAGCCGGCCATAGGTCTCGTAGGCCAGCCGGTAACCCCCGATGGACGCCCCGCTGCGCAGCGGCAAGGCAGCATCGAAAGGCATGAACTGTGGCTCGGCGATCAGCATGAAAAAACCCGGCAACGCTCAACGCGGTGCCGGGTGACCTGTTCGGTAACGGGGGATCCGTGTTTAGCAGATTTTCGGGGCTCCTGGGCCCCGGCGCCCGCAATCCTGGGTCAAATCGGCGCTGGATGCAGTATACGGCAAGGGGGTGCCCGCCGCGTCACGAAGCCAGACGCCCACCCCTCAGCCCCCGACCAGCGCGAGCACCCCCAGCACCGCGAAGATCAAGGCCGAAACCAGGTGCACCGCCCGGATCGGAATGCGTCGGGTCATGCGCTCGCCCAGCCAGACCACGGGAGCGTTGGCCAGCATCATGCCCAGGGTGGTACCGGCCACCACCGCCACCACCGCGTGGTACTGGGCCGCCAGCATCACGGTGGCAATCTGCGTCTTGTCGCCCATCTCGGCGAGAAAGAAGGCCACCACGGTCGTGCCGAACACACCCAGGCGCGGGGCGCTGCCAGCTTCGTCGTCGTCCACCTTGTCGGGCACCAGGATCCACACCGCCATCGCCAGAAACGACAGGCCCAGTACCCAGCGCAGGGCCTGCGGGCCCAGCCAGCCCGTGACCCAGGCGCCCAGCGCGCCAGCCAGTGCGTGGTTGGCCAGCGTGGCCACCAGGATACCCATCACGATGGGCCAGGGGCGCCGGAAACGGGCCGCCAGGATCAGCGCCAGCAGCTGCGTCTTGTCCCCCATCTCGGCCAGGGCCACGATGCCGGTCGATATCCAGAATGCTTCCATGTCACCATGCTAACCGGGTATCGCCGACGATGCCGACCTGCACGTTGATGGCGTGTTTCTTGCTTTACTTTGGTGCATCCAAGCCTCACACGCCACTCTGCACCAAAAGTCAACATGAATGCACCAACAACCAGCATCGACACGCTGTTTCTGCTTCTGGGCGCTGTCATGGTTCTGGCCATGCACGCGGGATTCGCCTTTCTGGAACTGGGCACCGTGCGCCGCAAGAACCAGGTCAACGCGCTGGTCAAGATCCTGTCGGACTTTGCCGTCTCCACGGTGGCCTATTTCGTCGTGGGTTACAGCGTGGCCTATGGCAACCATTTTTTCATGGGCGCGGATCGGCTGGCCAGTGGCCACGGCTACGAGCTGGTCAAGTTCTTCTTCCTGCTGACGTTTGCCGCCGCGATCCCGGCCATCATCTCCGGCGGTATCGCCGAACGCGCCCGCTTCGGCCCCCAACTGATGGCCACCGCCGTCATCGTCGGCCTGATCTATCCGCTGTTCGAAGGCGCGGTCTGGAATCAGAACCTGGGCGTGCAGGCTGCGATCAAGGCCCTGACAGGCGCCGAATTCCACGACTTCGCCGGCAGCGTGGTGGTGCACGCGCTGGGCGGCTGGCTGGCCCTGCCCGCCGTGCTGCTGCTGGGCGCGCGGTCCAACCGCTACCGCAAGGACGGCGCGATCTCGGCCCACCCGCCGTCGAGCATCCCCTTCCTGGCCCTGGGTGCCTGGGTGCTCACGGTGGGCTGGTTCGGCTTCAATGTGATGAGCGCCCAGTCCCTCAGCAAGGTGTCGGGCCTGGTGGCGGTCAACTCCCTGATGGCCATGGTCGGCGGGACGCTGGCCGCATTGGCCGCCGGCCGCAACGACCCGGGCTTCGTGCACAACGGGCCGCTGGCCGGTCTGGTGGCCGTTTGCGCCGGCTCGGACCTGATGCACCCACTGGGCGCCCTGGTGGTGGGGGCGGTGGCCGGCTGGATCTTCGTGCGGATGTTCACGCTGACCCAGAACCGCTGGCGCATCGACGACGTGCTGGGCGTGTGGCCGCTGCACG
>VERU01000219.1 GCA_018882485.1 Rhodoferax sp.
AATCAACCCCGACTCCTGCGCGTCTCTCACATCGACCATGTTCTCAAACACGGAATCCGGGTCCAGGATACCCGTGACGCCGGCACGCAGCAGCTTGCGGGCGTTGTACGCCGCAGTCAACGCAGACAGCGCGTTGCGCCGCTGGAAGAATATTTCGGAGTTGGAACTGGCGTCATCGAATGACAGGTGGCAATGGGCATCGATCAGCCCGGGCATCAATGTGCGCCCGGCCAGGTCAACCCTCTCGAGGCGATCAAGGTGGCGCGCCCTCGCCAAAGCCTCCTCCCCGACGGCAGCGATGGTGTCGTCCACGACCAGCAGCGCATCGCTGCACGCTGCTCTGGCCGTGCCGTCAATCAGCTGACCGTTCTCGAACAACCACGCCGTCATCGTTGATTCTCCAAAGCTGTATCCAGGGTTGCGGAGTCCGCCCGCAGGAGCCGCCTGGCATTGCGGGCCAACTGTGCGTGGTCATGCGGGTGACTGGCGACCGAACTTTCCGCATCGGGTTCGTCCCAACCCGCGAAGTTGGTTCCATAAACCAGGTGGTCCGTCCCGACGGCCCTCGCCAGAAGATCCAGCACCTGCGGGTGCTCCACATGGGTGTCGAACCAAAGCCGACGCAGGCGCTCTTCAAACGCACCCTCCGGCCGCAGTGCGGCCGGAGACCATGGCCGCTTTCGAGCCGCCTTGGCCATGCGACCCATCAGCAGGGCCGTCGCGCCACCCCCGTGGCTGATGCAGATGTCCAGTCCCGGATGCCGGTCCAGGACACCTCCGTAGATCAGCGTTCCGACAGCCAAGGTTTCCTGGGCTGCAAATCCAGAGACGATGTCCAGGTCAAAGCGCTTGAGCGCAGGGTCCCCTGGCGGCCCGTCGATTCCGGCAGGTCCGGGGTGAATGTAGAGGGGAACGTTGAGCGCCACGGCCTTTTCGTACAGCATATCCAGTTCCGGATCGTCCAGCCGTAGTGGCGAATCGGTGCCAAATGCAGCGCCCAGCAGCCCCAGTTCCCGGACCGATCGCTCCAACTCGTCAGCCGCTGCTCGCGGCGACTGGATGGGCAAGGCTGCCCAGCCACCCAATCGTCCGGGATGCGGACCGATCGCGGCCGCCATGGCGTTGTTGTGCGCCCGGCAGAAGGCGCCCGCCTCCGTGGGGGGAATGAAGTGGAAGTAGGTCAGCGGGTTCGGGGACACCACCTGGTAGTCGATGCCGAACTGATCCATCCGTTGCAGCCTCAGATCGACATCCATGAAGGGGCCGCCCGCATACTTCACGCCGCGAAGGCGATACGTGGTGCCGATCTGGAAGTACGGGGTTCCATCGGGCTCCTTGCCCATCCACGGACCGAATGCCCCTGCAGCACCCATGGTCTGCTCAAGAACCAGATGCGCGTGCACATCGACCACCCGGGCTTGTTTCAAGCCAATCTGAGCCATGACCGTCCTTTCCTGTCGCATGCCCGGACCCTCGTGCATCCTAACGGTTGAATGAAGCGAATTCGGTATAACCGATTCCGGTAAATTATGGAGTATTGTGACGACCTGTCAACATGGCCGGGCAGTGGCCTGACCGGCTTTTCGAGGAGTTGAAATGAAACTGGGAATTGACGGCAAGTGGGCGTTGGTGTGTGCGGCCAGCAAGGGATTGGGCCGCGGTTGTGCTCAGGCCCTGGTCGAGGAGGGCGTCAATGTCGTCATTACCGCCCGAGGGGAAGCCGCCCTGCTGCAGACTGCAGCCGAGTTGCGGGCTGTCAATCCGATGGTTCAAGTGATTCCGGTCCCTGGCGACATCACCCAGGCGTCGGATCGAGCCCGGGCGCTTGCCGCCTGTCCCCAGGTCGACATCCTGGTCAACAACGCCGGGGGACCTCCAACCGGTGATTTTCGGAGCTGGACCCGGGACACCTGGATTGCGGCTCTGGAGCAGAACATGCTCACGCCCATCGACCTCATCAAGGCGGTTGTGGACCCCATGGCCGATCGCGGATTTGGACGCATTGTGAACATCACATCAATGGCGGTGAAGGCGCCCATCGATATCCTGGGTCTGAGCAACGGTGCCCGCACAGGGCTGACCGGCTTTGTGGCGGGTCTGGCCAGAAATCCTGCCCTTGCGTCTCGCAATGTCACGATCAACAACCTGTTGCCGGGCATGTTTGATACCGATCGTTTGCGTGGCACCCTCGCCGACTGGGCGTCGCGGTCTGGAAGACCGGTCGAGGAGATCGCGGATCTGCGTCGCCAGTCCACCCCCGCGCACCGGTTTGGGACGCCTCAGGAATTCGGTGCCGTCTGCGCTTTTGTCTGTAGTGCCCATGCCGGATATATCAACGGTCAAAACATCCTCCTCGACGGTGGCGGATACCCAGGTACTTTTTGACGAGTACCTCGCCCGCTGGACGGACGTTGGCCGCCAGTCGGGTTCGATCGCCCTGGCCACAAGCGCCGGGCTGCCGGCGCATTCCTGAAGGTTTTTTCCCGCCAGTGCTGCCTGTCGCAGCGCTGGCGAGAGGACGCTATTGACTTGCCGGAAAAGTGCAATATAATTCATGTCTGACTGGAAATAATGATCTAAAGTGCACAAATCCAGCGGTGCTGGGCGTTCATCCCATGCCCACCGCGCCGCAACCGCCAAGGAGACCAAGATGACCGTTGAACAATTCCGTTCCCAGATCGCCGAGATCAGTGCTTCCATTGCGGGAAGGCCTCTGGATGCGCAGCTGGACAGCTGGCTCAATGCCGAGCATGGCGCCGGTTCGGCCACCTACGCGGCCCTGAAAGCGTCCTGCGAAGCCGGTGTCGCCGAGGGCTGGCTGTGCAACCGCGAAGGCGGTGGCATCCGTTATGGCCGAATCTTCAAACCGAGCGACGACCTGCATGGTTTTTCGGTCGATGTGGTGGACATGAAGGACCTCGCGGGCCCACACCATGTCCATCCGAATGGAGAGATCGACCTCATCATGCCGATTGAGGGCGAGGCCACATTCGATGGTCGTTCGGCCGGATGGCTGGTTTGCCCGCCGGGCAGTGGCCATCGGCCCACCGTGCGGCAGGGACGCGCATTGGTTTTGTACCTGCTGCCCCAGGGTGCCATCGAATTCACCCGTTGATCGGCATCGCTCGATGGGCTGATGACCACCAGAATTTCAATACGGAGACAACACCATGTCCATGACCAGCTACCAGGTTGAAGCCTTTGGCCGACCGCTCTCCAAAGTACTGCGGGATGTACCCGCTCCCGTGAACGACGAGGTCATTCTCAGAGTCAGCAGTTGCGGTGTCTGCCACAGCGATGTTCATCTTCACGATGGCTACTTCGACCTCGGGAACGACCTCAAGTTGGACATGACCCGTACGGTTCAGCCTCCGCGCACGCTGGGTCATGAGATCGCGGGTACGGTTGTGGCCGTCGGTCCGAACGTGCGCGGCATCGAGGTCGGTGATCGCCGGGTTGTTTTCCCCTGGATTGGATGTGGCACTTGTACCTTGTGCGACTCGGGTCAGGAACACCTCTGCAACAGCCCGCGTGCCCTGGGCATACACCGCGATGGGGGTTTCGCCACGCACACGGTGGTACCCCATGCGCGCTACCTCCTGGATTACGGCAAGCTCGCCGAAGAGCAGGCCTGCACCTACGCCTGCTCGGGACTCACCGCGTACAGCGCGCTCAAGAAAGTGGCTCCCCTGGGACCGAAGGATCCGTTGCTGATCATCGGGGCGGGTGGTGTGGGCTTGTCAGGGATACGGCTTGCGCGCCAGATGTTCGAAACGCCTCCGATCGTGGTCGAACTGGATCCAGCCAAATGGGAACTCGCGCGCCAGGCTGGTGCCGGTCAGGTCATTGATCCCCAAGCTGACGGAGCGCTCAAGGCGCTGGTCAAGGCCACAGGCGGCGTTGCGGCGGCGGTCGACTTCGTGGGTTCTGGGTCCACTTTCAATTTCGGTTTCGGCGCGTTGCGCAAGGCCGGCAAGCTGGTGTGCGTCGGTCTGTTTGGCGGATCCACCTCCATCGTCCCAGCCATGGTCTCCATGAAGGCTGTCAGCGTGACCGGTTCGTACGTGGGCAGCCTGCAGGAGATGCAGGAATTGATGGCCATCGCACGCTCCGGCGTTCTGCCCGATTTGCCGTTGACGACGCAACCATTGTCCACCGCCACGCAGGCGCTGGACGACCTTCGCGCGGGCCGCATCCGCGGTCGGACCATACTCAAGGCCTGAACGCCACCCCGATCGGAGTTCTTATGGAAGCGACAGACTGGAGTGCGTTGAGCCCGGCCCGCGTGTGGCGTGACTGGATAGCCCGGAGCGAGGCGCAATGGAGCGAAAGTGTCTCCAAGCTGATGAAGGACGAACGGGCGGGTGAGGTCTTGAATCGCCAGCTCACCGAATTGCAGCTGATGCATCGACAGTTTTCCGAAATGGCACAGGCTTCACTGGCTGCGGCAAACCTGCCGTCCCGCTCGGATTTCGAGGCCTTGGACGAGCGCATGGGGCGTCTGGAGGACGGGCTGGCGCAGGTGGCCTCCGCCCTTTCCCAATTGGCGCAAAGCCTGGCTGCTGCGTCTTCGTCGACGCCTGCACCCACGGTCGCCAAACCGACTCGGACGCGCCGGCCACCCCGACCCGCATTGGGTAAGGATGGGCCGCCGTGACCCAAGCCGAACGGACTTCGTCAGGGCCAGCATGGCCCAATCCGGTGCAGACCACTTTGGCGCGGATGGGGCTGCCAGCCGCCGATTTTGCCGATCTGACCGGGCCATTGGGTACCACTCCCAAGAGCACCATCTACGCGCAGGGTACGCTCAAGGTCCATCACTATCACCCGCAGTGCGACGAGGTCTACAGGGTCCCGGTGCTGATCGTCACCTCGCTGGTGAATCAACCGTATATTCTGGATTTGGTTCCCGGTCAGAGCATGGTGGAGTTCCTGCTCAAGCAGGGCTACGACGTTTACATGGTGGAATGGGGGCGCCCTCGTCAGTCGCACAAGCACCTGACACTGGAGGACCATGTCCTGGACCGGTTGCCCGCCTGCGTGGACCAGGTACTCCGCCACAGTGGGCAGCGGGAGCTTTCGATCATCGGCTACTGCCTGGGCGGTCTGCTGGCTGT
>VERU01000220.1 GCA_018882485.1 Rhodoferax sp.
GCCCTGATGGCCCAGGCCGCCCGCCGCCGCTACTGGCGGGCGGTTCGCACGTTGGCCGGCAAGGCCTGCGCGTGGCTGGTGCGGAAGGGATTGATGTCCAGCCCGCCACGGCGGGTGAAGCGGGCCAGCACGCTGAGACGGCTGGGCCTGCAGCGTTGCCACACATCGAGAAAGATACGCTCCACGCATTGCTCATGGAAACCGGCGTGCTGCCGAAAGCTCACCAGGTAGCGCAGCAGGCCGGCCTGGTCGATGGGCGCACCGGTGTAAGCCAGCCGCACACCCGCCCAGTCCGGCTGTCCGGTGACCGGGCAAAGGCTCCTGAACAGGCGACTGGTGAGCACCTCCTGCACCGGCACCTCGTCGTGTGCAGCGTGCAGCAGATCCGGGGCCGGCGTGTACCGGTCGCATTCGAGCTCCAAACGGTCCAGGTCGAGGCCGTCGAGTTCCTGCACTGCCTCTTGATCGAAACGCTGGGGGTCCACCAGCCGCACGCTGACCGATGACTGGCAGACGGCATCGCCCCAGAGCGCCCGGTTGAGGTCGGTCCGCAACCGCTCCTGCACGGCCACGGCGTCCGGGAACATCGTCTGGCTGAAACTGCCCAGGTAGAGCTTGAGCGACTTGCTCTCCACCAGGTTCACCGTTTCACAGGGTACCGTGAGGTGCGCGATCGCCACCTGCGGCTTGCCACGGGGCCCCAGCCAGCTCAGCTCGAAGGCGGTCCACATGTCCGCCCCCATGAAAGGCAGGGCCGGCCCCAGCCCGATTTCGGCGCGGTTCGGGGCCCGGGGAATCGGAAACAGCAGCGACGGATCATGGCGATCGACGTAGCCCGACGCCCGTCCGAGCGGGGATGCGTGCAAGGGGTTCATGCCGCCTGGCTGCGCCGGAACACCAGGCGATCCGGCGCCGAGGCGGCCGGCGCGTAGCGGTACCCCTCTGCATCAAACGCCCGCAGATCGGCAGGATCCTCCAGCCGGTGCAGGGCGATGTGGCGGGCCATCAGGCCGCGCGCCCGCTTGGCCAGAAAACTGATGATGCGGTGGCTGCCACCGCGCTCCTCCTCGAACACGCACTCGACCACGCGGACCTGCAGGGCCGCCACATCCACGACCTTGAAGTACTCCTGGGAGGCGAGGTTGAGCAGCACCGGCTGCCTGCCACTGCGGGTCGCCTGCGCACGCAGCCGACGTCGCAGGTGGTCGGCCACCGCCGCGCGCCAGAAGGCGTACAGGTCGGCCCCACGGGAATTGGGCAGCCGGGTTCCCATCTCGAGGCGGTAGGGCTGCATGCGGTCCAGTGGCCGCAGCACGCCGTACAAGCCGCTGAGGATGCAGAGATGGTCCTGCAGCCACTGCAGTGTGTCGGCATCCAGCCTTCGGGCATCCAGCCCCTCGTACACATCGCCATTGAAGGCCAGCACCGCCTGCCGGGCATTGTGTGCGGTGGCTCGCGGCCGCCAGGCCTGGTAACGGGCCGCGTTCAACCCGGCCAGGGTGTCACTGAGGTCCATCAGCTCGGCCAGCTCCCGGGGGGTACGCTGACGCAACAGGCCGATCAGTTCGGTCGACTGGGCCACGAACAACGGCGCGCTGTGCGGCAACTCGGCCACGGGCGACTCGTAGTCCAGCGACTTGGCAGGCGACAGCAGCATCAGCACGGAGCCGCTCCGTGCGCTTCAGGGACGCATCGGGTCGCAGTGCAGTGCAACGCCGCAGGTTTCAACGCAGGTCACCCGCCAGGCTGGCCAGGGTTTCCGGTCCGATCTGCACGTGGGCGGGGTAATGCGTGTGGTCACAGCCGAGCTTGACGCTGGCGCCCGCCTGGATGGCAGCCCGCATGGCCGGGGTGAACTCGAACCGGACGAAATGGACCGCCGAGGTCTTTTCCTCGTTTTCCCGGTCCAGATCCTCGTCGGCGATGGCGTAGACCCTAGGCTGGCCCTCGACCTCAACGAACATGCGGTCTTCCACGCCAATCAGCCTGGCCAGCTCACGCCGGCGCTCGTTGACGTCGGGGTATTCGATCATCAGGGTGGCCTTCCAGTTACTGCCGTCCGGCACCAGTGGGGCATAGGCCTCGATTTCCTGGGCAATGCCCTCCTCCTCGAACACCTTCTCGATGCGCAGCATCTCCTGGATCTGGTAGCGGATGGTGGTCTCGCTCTCGAACTGCAAGGTGATGTGTTCGCCCAGACCCACCGTCCGCTGCTTGCGGTGCGCGATGATGTCGGCCTTGTGGGCCTTGCGGAACCTGGCGTAGGCCTCCAGCGACATCAGGCTGTCGGCGGTGATGTGTCCTGTCAGTTGCATCGCATCTCTCCTTATTCCAGACCGTAGGCCTTGCGCACCAGCGACAGCGGATGCTGCAGCTCGGGTGCGCCCAGACCGTTGACTTCAAAACCCTGGGCAATGTGATGCCCGCCGAGCGGGCAGTCCGAGCTGATGTAGTCGGGCTTGCTGCCATCCTTCATGGTGGCCATGGCCTTGAACACCGGCTTGCCGATCTTCATGGCCTGCTGGTGAAAGGCCTTCTTCACGCCAAAGGTGCCGGCGTGCCCGGAGCAGCGCTCCACCGTGTTGAGGGTGGTTCCCGGGACCATCTTGAGCATTTCCTCGGTCTTCTTGCCGATGTTCTGTACCCGGCCATGGCATGGGATCTGGTAGCTGACGTTGCCCAGCGGTGTGGTGAATTCGGTCTTGAGCAGGCCGTCGCGCTTGCGTTGCATCAGGTACTCGAACGGGTCCCAGACCGCTTCCTTGACCCGCTGCACCTCGGCGTCGTCCGGATACATCAGCGGAATTTCCTGCTTGAACATGAGGGCACAGCTGGGCACGGCGGCCAGGATGGCATAGCCCTCGCGGGCATAGCGGGCCAGCACCGGGATATTGGCTTCCTTGCTGGCGTTGACCGATTCCAGGTCACCCAGCTCCAGCTTGGGCATGCCGCAGCACTTCTCCTTCTCCACGATCACATACGGCACCTCGTTGTGGTCCAGGATCTTGAGCAGGTCGTGGCCGATGCCCGGTTCGTTGTAGTTGATGTAGCAGGTGGAAAAAATCGCCACCTTGCCCGGGGTCTTGGCGCCATCCTGCACCACGGTGGCCTTGGCCTTGGGCGCGCTGCTGCGGAACTTGCGTGTGGCCAGGGCCGGCAGCCAGGCGTTCTTGTCCACACCCGCCACGTCTTCCATCACGCTGCGGGCCGCCTTGGTTCGGTTCACCGCATTGACCGCCTGGGACACGATAGGGATACCGGCGAAAGAACCATGCACATCGGTCGAGGCCAGCAGCTTTTCGGCGGTGCCGACCTCGCCTTTCTGGAACTTGATCGCCTTGGCGCGCAGCATGGTGTGCGGGAAGTCCAGGTTCCACTCGTGCGGCGGCACGTACGGGCATTTGGTCAGGTAGCACAGGTCGCACAGGTAGCACTGGTCCACCACCTTCCAGTAGTCCTTGCGGTCCACGCCGTCGAGCTCGCCCGTCTTGCCTTCGTCGACCAGGTCGAACAGGGTCGGGAAAGAGCCGCACAAACTCACGCAGCGACGGCACCCATGGCAGATGTCGAAAATGCGCTCCATCTCCTTGAACGCCAGCTCTTCGTTGTAGAAATCCGGGTTCTTCCAGTCCAGCGGGTGCCGGGTGGGGGCTTCGAGACTGCCTTCGCGTGCCATGGCGGGATCCTTCAGGTATTCGGGTAACTTGGGACAGGGTGCTGGGCATTGGGCGCTGCAGACAGCGCCCAACACGCATCATCCGACCATCAATCGGCCAGGTCCGCCAGCGCCTTGGCGTAGCGGTTCGCATGCGAACGCTCGGCCTTGGCCAGGGTCTCGAACCAATCGGCGATCTCGTCATGGCCCTCGTCGCGGGCGGTCTTGGCCATGCCGGGGTACATGTCGGTGTACTCGTGGGTCTCGCCAGCCACCGCCGCTTTCAGGTTGTCGCGGGTGGAACCGATGGGCAGGCCCGTCGCCGGGTCGCCACACTGCTCCAGCCACTCCAGATGGCCATGGGCGTGACCGGTTTCGCCCTCGGCGGTGGAGCGGAACAGCGCAGCCACGTCGTTCTGGCCTTCGATGTCGGCCTTGTTCGCGAAATACAGATAGCGGCGGTTGGCCTGGGACTCGCCTTCGAAGGCGGCCTTCAGGTTTTCTTCCGTCTTGGAGCCTTTGAGTGCTGCCATGGAAATCTCCTAAGGGTTGATGAGAAAACACCGGTGCCTGAGGCTTTCGAAGCCCGAGGTCGAACGGACTGTATCGACCTGCCGCGGCCCCGTCCAATTGGGTGCCTCAATGTTCAGCATTGGCTTTGCCTATGGTCTGGCCCGGCTTGATATCCATCAAGCCAGGTCCCATGAATCGACCCGCCCGGGCGCCGCCCGCCTGGCGGAACGTCCCCTGGGTGCCGTCCTAAAATCGCGGCCTTCCCCGTTCGCCTCACCATGACGTCCAACAGCCAACAACCCGGGCTTGACAGCCTGTCCAAATCCTTCGAACCGGCCTCTCTGGAGGCCGTCTGGGGTCCCGAATGGGAGCGCCGTGGTTATGGCCGAGCCGGCCTGCGCGGAAGCGGCGAACCCGGGACCGGCACCGGCGCCTTCGCCATCCAGCTGCCGCCGCCCAACGTGACCGGCACGCTGCACATGGGGCATGCGTTCAACCAGACCATCATGGACTCGCTCACGCGCTACCACCGCATGATGGGCGCCAACACGGTCTGGGTGCCGGGCACCGACCACGCCGGTATCGCCACCCAGATCGTGGTGGAGCGGCAACTGCAGGCGCAGGGCGTGAGCCGTCACGACCTGGGACGAGAGGCCTTCGTGGCCAAGGTGTGGGAGTGGAAGGAGAAAAGCGGTCACACCATCACCACCCAGATGCGCCGCATGGGCGCCAGCGTGGACTGGAGCCGCGAGTACTTCACCATGGACCCCAAGCTGTCCGCCACGGTGACCGATACCTTTGTGCAACTCTACGAGCAGGGCCTGATCTACCGCGGCAAACGTCTGGTCAACTGGGACCCGGTGCTGATGAGCGCGGTGAGCGACCTGGAGGTGGAAAGCGAAGAGGAAGACGGCTTCCTCTGGCACATCTGCTACCCC
>VERU01000636.1 GCA_018882485.1 Rhodoferax sp.
GTCGGAGAGCGCGCGCCGGAGCATGTGGTGCAGAAGGCGCGCGAGGAGATGGGGCTCAACAAGCCCTTGATCCAGCAGTTCGGCCTCTACATCGCCAAGGCGGCGCGCGGCGATTTCGGCACCTCGGTGCTGACTTCGAACCCGGTTCTGCAGGACATCCGCCGCACCTTTCCGGCCACCATCGAGCTGGCGACGCTGGGCATCCTGATCGGCGCCGGCCTGGGTGTGCCCCTGGGCGTCTGGGCGGCGGTGCGGCGCGGCGGTCTGGTGGACCAGCTGGTGCGGGTGATGGGGCTGATCGGCTATTCGGTGCCGATCTTCTGGCTCGGCCTGATGGCGCTGCTGCTGTTCTACGCCCGGCTGGACTGGGTGGGCGGTCCCGGTCGCATCGACGTGGCCTTCGAGTACGTGATCCCCGCCGGCACCGGCATCCTGCTGTGGGACGCCGCCCGCGCCGGCGAGTGGGAAGCGTTTCGCAACGTGCTGTCGCACCTGATCCTGCCGGCTTCCCTGCTGGGGTACTTTTCGCTGGCCTACATCAGCCGCATGACCCGTTCCTTCATGCTGCAGGAGCTCACGCAGGAGTACGTGATCGCCGCCCGCGCCAAGGGGCTGTCCGAGGCCCGCATCATCTGGCGCCACGCCCTGCGCAATGCCATGGTGCCGCTGGTGACGGTGATCGCGCTGTCCTATGCCGGGCTGCTGGAGGGCTCGGTGCTGACCGAGACCGTGTTCGCCTGGCCGGGTCTGGGCCTGTACATCACGAATTCGCTGCAGAACGCCGACATGAATGCGGTGCTGGGCGGCACCATCGTCGTGGGCTCGGTCTTCATCGGGCTCAACCTGCTGTCCGATCTGCTGTACCGGGTGCTGGACCCCCGGACCCGTGCCCGATGAAGGCCCGGGACGCTTCCACGGTAGCGCCGCCGCAGGGCTGGCGCGCCTGGCTGCTGTCGGATCGGCCGCAGTCGCGCCGGCAGGCCGCGCTGGGCCGGGCCTACGGCGCCTGGCGCACGTTTTCGCGCAACCGGCTGGCCATGGTCGGGCTGGCCATCGTGCTGGCGCTGATCGTGGTGGCGGTGCTGGCGGACCTGCTGGCTCCCTATTCGCCCTACATCGGCGATCTTCGCACCACCCGGCTGCTGCCGCCGTCGTCGGCGCACTGGTTCGGTACCGACGACCAGGGGCGCGACATCCTGTCGCGGGTCATCCATGGCT
>VERU01000637.1 GCA_018882485.1 Rhodoferax sp.
GCGCGTCTTGCGCAGGGCGCGCACATCCCGCAGCAGCCAACGTGGTGACTCCACCGTGGACTTGGGGTCGAAGTAGGGGCTATCCGGGTCAAACTGGGTCGGATCGGGGCGTGGTGCCGAGGCCACTTCGGCCAGACCGGCAATGCCGGGCTCGGGGCAGCTCGAGTGATAGAACAACACCCCATCGCCAGCTTGCATGGCGTCCCGCATGAAGTTGCGCGCCTGGTAGTTGCGCACCCCCGTCCAGGGCACGGTCTGGCCCGGCGCGGCCAGCACATCGTCAATCGAGCACTCGGCGGGCTCGGACTTCATCAGCCAGCAGCGTTCCATGGTGCGAATGGTACGACGCGGGGGGTAGGGTTCGCTCATCCCTCCGCGTCGCAAGCGCCGACCCGGCCGGTACCGAAAGGGTGCGGTCGAATCGGAGCGGACAGTCCAAACCTCTCAGTCCGACGGAGAAGCCACAACAGCGCGATCCCGCCCCAGGCGCTTGGACTCGTAAACCGCCGCGTCGGCCGCTGCGATCAGCTCGTCCAGGTGCAGCCCGTGCACCGGGGAGCTCGCAATGCCGATGCTCACCGTCAGCGGTCCCTGGTCAAAGCGCCGTGCATCGGGATGGGACTGCAGGGCACTGCGGATGCGCTCGGCCACGCGCAGCGCGTCGGCCTGCGGCGTGTCGGGCAGCAGCACCACAAACTCGTCACCCCCATAGCGCCCCAGGGTGTCCTGGGCGCGCAGCGCGGAGCGCGCGCAGTGGGCAAACAGGCGCAAGGCCTCGTCTCCAGCCTGGTGACCCCGGCTGTCGTTGATCGGCTTGAAGAAATCCAGGTCGGCCATCATCAGCGACACCGGTGATCCCCTGCGCGCGGCGCGCCGCAGTTCGTGGTGGGCCAGGTCCATGAACGAACCGCGGGCCCGGGCCTGGGTCAGGGCATCGTGCGTGGCCAGGAAACTCAGGCGCTGCTGGATGTGATCGGCCGTCATCAGGATGAAACCGGTGGACGAGGCCAGACCGAAAACCAGCACGCTGAGGTACAGGCCGATGGAGCCGGAACTGCCAGTGAACAGGCCGGCTGCGGATTCGTTATGGGTCAGGGCCTCGAAAGCCCGCAGCGCATTGCCGGCTGCCAGCCCGGCGAACGAGGCGATGGTCAACCAGCGGGGATGGTTGATCCGGTTCGCATGGCGGTACAGGTTGTAGGCAGTCAGCCCGCAGG
>VERU01000221.1 GCA_018882485.1 Rhodoferax sp.
CTTGCTCATCGTGCCCACGCCCTCGTAGGTCACGGCGGTACCCGCCGGCAACTCGCCCTTGGCCTGCTTGAGACGCGCGCCGATGACCTTGCCGGCGTCATCGTGCTGATCCTCCACCTCATGGGGCCAGAAGTACTCAATGCCACCCCGTTCACCCTTGCGCGAGTAGATGTGGTTGAGCACCATGCCCTGCGTCAGCAGCCGGGTGAACGGCTCATCGACCCGGGTCAGGCCGAGGTCGCGCATCACCTTGGTCCAGAAACGGGCGTACAGCAGGTGCAGGATGGCGTGCTCGATGCCCCCGATGTACTGGTCCATGGGCATCCAGTACGCGGCCCCATCGGCCACCATGACTTGGTCGTTGCCCGGATCGCAGTAGCGCATGAAGTACCAGGAACTGTCGACAAAGGTGTCCATGGTGTCGGTTTCACGCCGGGCCGCCCGGCCGCAGACGGGGCAGACCACGCCGGCATGAAACCCCTCGTGGCGGTTCAAGGGGTTGCCGCTGCCATCGGGCACGCAGTCCTGCGGCAACACCACCGGCAAATCCTGCTCGGGCACCGGCACGGCACCGTGCTCCGTGCAATGGATGATCGGAATCGGCGTACCCCAGTAGCGCTGACGGCTGATGCCCCAGTCGCGCAGACGCCAGGTGGTTTTCTTCTCGCCCAGGCCGCGAGCGTCAAGGTCTGAGGCGACAGCGTCCACACAGGCCTGAAAGGCCAACCCATCGTACCGGCCCGAATGGATGGCCACGCCGGCGCCTTTTTCTCCGTAGGCATCGCGCCAGCACGTCGGATCGAAAACGCCGTCACGCAGCGACACCACCTGCCGGATTGGCAATCCGTATTTCAGCGCGAAGGCGAAATCACGCTCATCATGGGCCGGAACGCCCATGACCGCACCATCGCCATAACCCATCAGCACGTAATTGCCCACCCAGACCGGAACCTCGTCGCCGGTCAGCGGATGGGTCACCGACAAGCCGGTCGGGCAGCCCTTTTTCTCCTGGGTGGCCAGTTCGGCCTCGGTGGTTCCGCCCCGCCGGCATTCCTCGATGAAGGCGGTCAGCGCGGGATTGCCGATCGCCGCGTGAGCGGCCAAAGGATGCTCGGGCGCCACCGCGCAGAAGGTCACCCCCATGATGGTGTCGGCACGGGTGGTGAAAACGTAAAGACGCCCGTCGCCCACCGGTGCGCCATCGGCACCACCAATGGCATGGGGAAAAGCAAAACGCACCCCCTCGCTGCGCCCGATCCAGTTTTCCTGCATCAGCTTGACGCGCTCCGGCCACCCCGGCAGGTGATGCTGGACATGATCCAGCAATTCGGCCGCGTAATCGGTGATCTTCAGGTAGTAGCCGGGGATCTCCCGCTTTTCAACCACCGCCCCGGTGCGCCACCCCTTCCCGTCGATCACCTGTTCGTTGGCCAGCACCGTCTGGTCCACCGGATCCCAATTGACGACCTGGGTCTTGCGATAGGCGACACCCTTTTCCAGCATCTTGAGGAACAGCCACTGGTTCCACTTGTAGTAGTCGGGGTCGCACGTGGCCACCTCACGGCTCCAGTCGATGGCCAGGCCCATGGCCTGCATCTGCGCCTTCATGTAGGCGATGTTGTCGTAGGTCCATCGCGCGGGGGGGACGTTGTTTTTCAGGGCCGCGTTCTCGGCAGGCAGTCCGAAAGCGTCCCAACCCATGGGCATCAGAACGTTGTAGCCGTTCATGCGCAGGTAGCGCGTGAGCATGTCGTTGATGGTGTAGTTGCGCACATGGCCCATGTGCAACTTGCCGCTGGGGTAGGGCAGCATCGAGCAGGCGTAGTACTTGCGCCGCTGCGGGTCTTCGGTGACGCGGTAGACATCGCGTGCGCGCCAGTCGGCCTGGGCGGCTCGCTCGACGTCGAGGTGGCTGTATTTGTCGTGCATGGGAGGCAATGCGGGCTGGGCCGCGGCCGTTGCGACCGCAGAGCCTGCCATTCTAGGGTTTGGCCGTCGCTGCGGGCCGCACCACGAAACCGATGCGGCTCAGGCCCGCCTGCTGCGCCAGATTCATCACCTCCACCAACCGCCCGTAGGGCAGGCCCACATCGGCGCGCAACTGGAGTTCGGTCTCGGCATGATCCCGGGCCACCTGACGCAGGCGCTGCTCCAGGGCGGCAGCCGTCAAGACCCGGTCGTCAATATACGTTTGCCCCTGGGCATCCACCACCAGCACCACCGCCGGGGGGGCTTCTCCGCCCGGCTTCGCGGCACCGCGCGGCAAATCCAGGCGGATCGCACTGGTCAGCAGCGGTGCAGTCAGGATGAAGATGACCACCAGCACCAGCATCACGTCCACCAGGGGGGTGACGTTGATGTCACCGATCGGCGCATCGTGACGCGGACTGTCGAGTCGGCCGAATGCCATGGCGCCCTGCTGGCTATTCAGTCTGTGGACACCACACGGCCCGCATGCAGGTCGCGCAGATCGCGGGCGAACCCCTCCAGGGCCGCCTCCTGACTGGCAATGATCCGCCCGTACACGTTGTAGGCCAGCACCGCCGGCAGGGCAACCGCCAGCCCGGCGGCGGTCATCACCAGCGACTCGCCGACTGGGCCCGCGATGCGGTCGATGCTGACCTGACCTGCATCGGCCATGCCGATCAGCGCCCGGTAAATGCCCCACACCGTCCCCAACAGCCCGACGAACGGCGCGGTCGATCCCACCGTGGCCAGCAACACCTGACCTTGCCGCAGGCGAGCCTGGATCCCGGTCAGGGCCTCACGCAATTGCCGGGTCAGCCGCACTTCCGGAGGACCCACCGCATCCAGGAGGCCCGTATCGGCCAGCCGGGTGGCCTCAACCAGGGGCTGTACCAGACCCTCCCGGTCAAAAGCGGGCAGGCGCTGGCCCGCCACGATCAGGTCGGGGGACTGCCAGAAGGCGGCAATCGCGCGGGCGGTATCGCCACCCGCCCGGCGCAGCAGCCACGCCTTCCAGAGGATCGCGACCCAGCACGCCACGGACATCGCCAGCAACAACAAGGCCACGCCCTGCGTGACAGCATCTCCCTGCAGGAAGAGCTGGCCGGGGCTCATCGCAGGCCAAGCACGTCGAACATGTCGAACAGGCCTGCGCCCCGTGCCGACAGGAACCGTGCGGCACGCAGGCTGCCCTGGGCGTAGGTAGCCCGGCTGGACGACTTGTGGGTGACCTCGATGCGTTCGCCGGTGCCGGCAAACAGAACGGTGTGATCGCCCACGATATCCCCACCTCGGATGGTCGAAAAGCCGATGGTGGACGGATCGCGTTCGCCGGTCACGCCTTCGCGGGCGTACACAGCGCATTGCTTCAGATCGCGTCCGAGCGCACCCGCGATGACCTCGCCCATCTTCAGGGCGGTGCCGGATGGCGCATCGACCTTGTGCCGGTGGTGGGCCTCAATGATCTCGATATCGTAGCCGGTGTCCAGAGCCCGAGCGGCCATCTCCAGCAGCTTGAGCGTAACATTGACGCCCACGCTCATGTTGGGCGCCATCACGATGCCGATGTCGCTCGAAGCGGACGCGATCTGCGCCTTCTGCGCTTCGGTGAATCCCGTGGTACCGATCACCATGCGAACGCCCCGTTCGCGGCAGGCCTGCAGATGCGCCAGGGTCCCCTCGGGTCGGGTGAAATCGATCAGCACATCGGCCTGCGCCAGCCCCACCGACAGGTCAGGGGTGATACAGACCCCGCTCGCATGGCCCAGGAAGGCGGTAGCGTCCTCTCCAACAGCCTGCGAATCGGGCCGATCGAGCGCACCCGCCAGCCGGCAGTCCGGGGCGGCGCGCACCGCTTCAATGAGCATGCGCCCCATGCGGCCGGATGCGCCGGCAATCGCAATGCGGTGTAAGACGGTCTCAGCCATGGGAATCCCTCACGGTCGATGGACGCTCAGGGTGCCTCGAGCGGCGGGTAACTGGCTGGCGCAAGCGGTGTCGTGCTGGTCACCGGGGCGACCACCGGTCGCGCTGGCGGTGGCGGAAGCTGATCGGCCGGCACCTCGAGCACAGGCACCTTGCCGAAACGGCGGCCGGAGTCCAGCGACGCCACGAACTCGGCTTCACTGGGGAGCGCATCCGCCTGCACCCGCTCCAGCGCGTCGCCCCTGAAGAACACGGTCACTTTGCGCAACTGGGGCTCGGCTCCGGTGCGGCGGAAGGTGAAGACATAGTCCCAGCGGTCGGCGTGGAACAGGCTGGTGACCAGCGGAGTGCCCAGGATGTCGCGCACCTGCAGGCGGCTCATGCCCGGCTGCAGCGCCGACACCTGCTCGCGCGACACGAAATTGCCCTGCACGATGTCCATGCGGTAAGGCGTGACCATGGCAACCACCCGGTTGCTGGCCGAATCCACGGTCGAGCAGGCCGTCAACGAGGCCGTGACCAGCAGCGCAAGACCCAGGCGCGAGGGACGCAGTAAAGCAGCGGTCATGAACAGCACGTTGACGCTATGATTTGGCCATTGTACCGGCAGGTCCTGGCGCACGAGCCGGCACAAACCGGCCTCGGTTCCGCCGCATGAACAACATCGACGAACTCAAAAGCACCGGCCTGAAGGCCACCTTGCCGCGCCTGAAAATCCTGGAAATCTTCCAGAAGGGCGGGCAACGGCACATGACCGCCGAAGACGTGTTCCGCCTGCTTTTGCAAGAGCGCTCGGATGTCGGCCTGGCCACGGTGTACCGGGTGCTGGCCCAGTTCGAGCAAGCGGAAATCCTGACCCGCAGCCATTTTGAAAGCGGCCGCGCCGTCTATGAACTCAACGAAGGTCAGCACCACGATCACCTGGTCTGTCTGGACTGCGGTCGGGTGGAGGAATTCTTCGACGGCGAGATCGAACAGCGCCAGCAGGCCGTGGCCAAGGCCAAGGGCTTCGAGATCGCCGACCATGCGCTGAGCCTGTACGCCCGCTGCCTGCGCGATCCCTGCCCCAACCGGCCCGTGCCAGGCGCCGCCGCCGGCTGACCCTGATTCCGTCGCGGGGCGGGCTCAGCCGGCCTCGTCGGCGTCCATGGCCTGGCGATGGCGCTCGACGAACTCCTGGTAGGTGTCGATAC
>VERU01000222.1 GCA_018882485.1 Rhodoferax sp.
CTCCCTATCCGGCGGCACCGCCTGCGACAAGCTGCACGGTTGCGGCACCGCAGGGATCAGGCTGCCATGACCGTGCACCGGCGTGGTCGGCCAGCCGGCATCCGCAGGCGCGGCCTCGGTGTGCCAGCCCCAACTGACCTGTCCGTGCAGGCTCTGGAGTGCCGGCAGGGGCCGGCGTTGGGCGGCCAGTTCCGGCGGCAGATGGGCCAGCAGGTCCGGCAAGCCCATGGCGTTGGCCAGCACCAGCCGGTCGCAGCGGGCCAGCTCGCGCCCCTGAACATCCAGCACGAGCCACCGACCGTCCTGGAATTGCAGCGACTGAACGGCACAGCCGCCCCGGAACCGCACCCCCGGCTCCCGTAGCCAGGCCTCGACCAGGGCGGCCGGACGGATCCAGCCGGCCCAAGCGTGCCACAGGGCGGACTGGCCTGGGAGTGGCGCCGCCCAGGGCTGGCCCGCGACCGGCCATTGGGACGGCAGCCGCCGGGCTCGGTCCAGCAGGCGCTCCAGGGTGCCGGCGGCCGACCAGTCCACACCCGGGCTCAGCCGCTGTTGCGCCTGCTGCAGGGTCAGCCGCACGCCGGCCCGGCTCAGGCGGGAGGCGAGGTTGTCGTCGGCCGAGGTCTGCGCGGCCAGCAGCCCGGCCGGCAGACCCGACGCCCCGCCGGCCGGGCGGGGGTGCCGATCCAGCACCTCGACCTCCCAGCCGCGCTGCGCCAGGGCGGCCGCCACGGCGGCGCCGGCCAGCCCGGCCCCGATCACCCCGCAGCGACCTGGGGGCACGGCCCGGGAGGGAACCGAGGTGCGGCGACGGGTCCAGCCGGGCTCGAAGCGGCCGATGGCGCAGCAGCTGGGGCCCACGGGGGGCTGGTGGACGGTATGGAGCGCCGTTGGAGCGGTGGGCGCGGGGGCCTCGCTGGCCGCTCGTTGATCTGGCTCATCGGCCCGCTCCGCGTCAGGACTGCCGGACGGCCGCCGGACTTGCGGCGTCGGGTCGAACTGGAATCCGCAGCGCCGCAGGGCCGCCCGCCAGGGTTCGGATGGACCGGTGTGCACCAGCCGCGTACCGGGCCGTGCGCAGCGAGCCAGGCCCCGGACCAGCGACAAGGGCCAGTCAGGGTCCCCGGAGCGGTGAAGTCGGGTGTCGCCCAGGGAATTCATCGGGGGCTCCGGATGGCCCGGCCAGCCGCGAGGGAAGGACGGGCCGGCTTCAGGCGGTTGCAGCCAGAGCACATCGACCTGGACATGCTGCTGGGCCAGCGAGGCCAGCGGGTCGCCGATGCACAGGGTGAGGTGCACCCGGCCGTCGGCCAGGATCAGCCGGTGAAAACCGGCCAGCAACCCGCGCGCCGCATGGGCCAGCGCCTGCCCCAGGTCGGAGCCGGAGCCGGGCGGCGAGGCTGGGGGCCACACCGGTGCCACCGGACACAGCGCCACCACATGCAGCCGGCCAGGGGGCCGGGGATGGCTTTGCCAAGCGCGCCACAGGCGCAGGAACCGTTCACCCTGTCCGAAGGCGGTGTCCAGCAGCGACCAGACTGGTTGCCCGGTCCAGCCCCCGGGCAACCCGCAGGCCATCAGATCGGCAGGCAGCGCGTCGACGGAATGGCCCTCAGGCCGAAGGCGGGACGTAGCCCTGGGCCGTGTCGGCACCTGCGCCGAAGAAGTGGTTTTCCATCTGCCGGGCCAGGTACTGGCGGGCCCGGGCGTCGGCCAGGTTCAGCCGGTTTTCATTGACCAGCATGGTCTGGTGGCGCAGCCACGCGGCCCAGGCTTCCTTGCTCACGCTCTCCCACAGGCGTTTGCCGAGTTCGCCGGGGTAGGGTGGAAAATCAAGGCCTTCGGCCTCCTTGTCGAGCTTGATGCAGTGGACGGTTCGTGCCATGGCGGTGGTGTGGGTTGGAGTGGTCGGAACGACTTTCAGCACTGTAGCAAGCTTTGGCCACCCCTTCGGCCAGGGTGGATGTGGCCGGCGCACGATGCAAAACCGCAATCCTCGTAAAATACCGCCATGGCTAAAGTTGACACCAAAACGACGATGCTGGCTGACGGACTTCGCTACAAGTCCAAGGTCTCGGGATCGCCTTTCACCGCGGCCACGTCCTTCGGGGCGGCCACCATGTCCTGCTTTCTGTGCGGCAAGCACCGGCCGCGGTCGCAGCTGACCTCGCGCAAGATCCTGGGCAAATCGCAGGCGGTGTGCTCGCCGTCCTGCAAGGCCCTGGAGCAACCTGCCGGCGCGCCTGCGAATGTTCCTGACAAGGGATGACTGGCTGAGCGGTCGCCCTCGCCGCAACTTCGCGTTGCTGGCGGTTGCCTGCGTGGCCATGCTGGGATATGGCCTGTACCTGCAGCATGCGCTGGGCCTGGAGCCCTGCCCGATGTGCATCGTGCAGCGCTACGCTCTGGTTTTTGTAGCAATCTTTGCAGCATTGGCGGGGCTTTCATCGCGAAAAGGCTGGCATGTTGCGGGCGCCCTGGCGGTGCTGGTCACCGCGGGTTTCGGCGCATTCGTGGCCGCGCGTCAGAGCTGGCTGCAGTGGTACCCGCCCGAGGTGGTGAGCTGTGGCCGCGACCTCTACGGCATGATCGAAACCTTCCCGCTCAAGCGCCTGGTGCCCATGGTGTTTCGGGGTGGCGGCGACTGCACCAAGGTGGACTGGACCTTTCTGGGCGGGTCCATCGCCAACTGGTCCTTTCTCTACTTCACGGCCACGGCCCTGCTGGCCGCCGCGATGGTCTGGCGCCTGCTGCGCGGGCGGCGCTGAAGACCCCCCATGCTCAGCCCGGCTCACGCCTCTCAGCCCGGTTGACCCGGCTCAGCCCAGCCGCTTGACCAGCACCTGGCTGCGGCGATCCCGGTTGTAGTGGCGCTTGCGGGCCTCGGGCAGCCAGTCCGGGTCGACCTGCACGAAGCCGCGCTTGATGAACCAGTGCATGGTGCGGGTGGTCAGCACGAAGATGCTGTCGAGCCCGGCGCTGCGAGCCCGCTGCTCGATGCGCTTGAGCAGGCGCTCGCCATCGCCCTGGGATTGCACCTGGGGCGAAACCGTGAGGGCCGCCATTTCGGCGGTCCGCGCTTCCGGGTAGGGGTAGAGCGCGGCGCAGCCGAAGATCACCCCGTCGTGCTCGATCACGGTGTAGCCTTCGATGTCGCGTTCGATCTCGGTGCGGCTGCGCTTGACCAGCGTGCCGTCCTGCTCGAAGGGCGCGATCAGTTGCAGGATGCCGCCCACATCGTCGGCCGTGGCCTCGCGCAGGCTCTCCAGTTTTTCGTCGACCACCATGGTGCCGATGCCGTCGTGCATATAGATTTCGAGCAGGATGGCGCCGTCGACCGCGAAGGGGATGATGTGGCTGCGCTCCACGCCCGCCTTGCAGGCCTTGACGCAGTGCTGCAGGTAGAAGGCGGTGTCGGTCGGTTGCTGGGGGGCCGGCAGCTCGTGCAGCAGGCGTTCGGCCTGCGCCAGCGGCAGCTCGGTGTCGATGGGGTTGTCGTCGCCGGCGGGGTCGACCGGCCGCACCCGGATGCCCGGCACCTCGGTCAGGAACATCAGCTTGTCGGCCTTGACGGCGATAGCCACCGAGGTCGCCACCTCCTCCATGGTCAGGTTGAAGGCTTCGCCCGTGGGCGAAAAGCCGAAGGGCGACAGCAGCACCAGCGCGCCCATGTCCAGCGTGCGCATGATGCCGGTGGCATCCACCTTGCGCACCAGCCCGGAGTGCTGGAAATCCACGCCATCGACGATGCCCACCGGGCGGGCGGTCAGGAAGTTGCCCGAGATCACCCGCACCGTGGCCCCGGCCATGGGGGTATTGGGCAGGCCCTGGCTGAAGGCGGCCTCGATTTCGTAGCGCAGCTGCCCGGCCGCCTCCTGGGCGCTGTCGAGGGCCACCTCGTCGGTGATGCGCATGCCGTGCGAGTAGCGCGGCGCATGGCCTTTGGCGCGCAGCTGCTCGTTGACCTGGGGCCGAAAACCGTGCACCAGCACCACGCGCACGCCCATGCTCTGGATCAGCGCCAGATCCTGTGCCAGGTGGGCCAGCTTGCCGGCGGCGATGGCCTCGCCGGCGATGCCCACCACAAAGGTCTGGTTGCGGAACTTGTGGATGTACGGTGCCACCGACCGGAACCAGGGGACGAAGGTGAAATTGAAGACGGAACTCATGCGGGGCTGGGGCGATACAGGCGGGGCAGGGCCGCACCACGGCGGGGATAATCGTGGATTCTCCAACAAGTCATGCCCGCGTCCGCCGCCTCCCCGACCCTCGAGTTTCCCGAAAGCCTGCCGGTGTCGGCGCGGCGCGAGGACATCATGGCCGCCATGACCGCGCACCCGGTGGTCATCGTCTGCGGCGAGACCGGCTCGGGCAAGACCACGCAATTGCCCAAGATCGCGCTGGCGCTGGGCCGCGGCCGGCTCAACGCACCGCCTGGCCGCGGCCGCCTGATCGGCCACACCCAGCCCCGGCGCATCGCGGCCAGCAGCGTGGCGCGGCGCATTGCCGAGGAACTGCGCACCCCGCTGGGCGAGGTGGTGGGCTACAAGGTGCGCTTCCAGGACCGGCTGGGCGCGGGGGCCTCGGTCAAGCTGATGACCGACGGCATCCTGCTGGCGGAGACCCAGACCGACCCCCTGCTGTCGGCCTACGACACGCTGATCATCGACGAGGCGCACGAGCGCAGCCTGAACATCGACTTCCTGCTGGGCTACCTGCGCCAGATCCTGCCGCGCCGGCCCGATCTGAAGGTGGTGGTGACCTCGGCCACCATCGATGCCGACCGGTTTGCCCGCCATTTCGCCAACGCACGGGGTCCGGCGCCGGTGATCCAGGTGTCGGGCCGGCTGTTTCCGGTGGAGCAGCGCTACCGGCCGTTCCAGGAAAGCCGTGACCACGACCTGAACGACGCCCTGGCCGAGGCCGTGGACGAACTCTGGAGCGGGCCGCGCAGCGCTGGCGACATCCTGGTGTTTCTGCCCGGCGAGCGCGAGATCCGCGAGGCGGCCGACCACCTGCGCCGCCATGTGGCGCGCCAGCCGCTGCTGCGCGGTGCCGAGGGGCTGCCG
>VERU01000223.1 GCA_018882485.1 Rhodoferax sp.
CTCCAAGCCCAGCCCGAGCGAGCTGAACACCTCGGCAGCCACGCCCACCTGACCCCGCCCACCGTCGATCAGCACCAGATCGGGCAAGCTGGCGCCACCGGCCATCGGGATCGCGGCTTCATCGCCCGAGCTGTCGGGCGGGCTCTCCCTGAGGTGTTCGGCCAGTTTGCCGTAACGGCGCTGCAATACCTGGCGCATGGCCGCATAGTCGTCCCCGGGTGTGATGCCATCGATGCGGTAGCGTCGGTATTCGGACGGCTGCATCCGGTGCTGGTGGAACACGACACAGGAGGCCTGCGTGGCCTCCCCCGCCGTGTGCGAGACGTCGAAGCATTCGATGCGCAAGCCCCGCAGATCTTCCTGCACCAGGTCCAGTGCCTCGGCCAGCGCCCGGGTACGGGCCTGCTGGGACCCCTCCTCGGCCAGCAACCGCCCCAGTTGCAGGGCGGCGTTGGTCTGCGCCATCTCGAGCCACGCGCGCCGCTGCTCCCGCGGCTGGTGGGTGGCGGCCACCCGGTACCCAGCCTGATGGGACAGCGCCTCCAGCAAACCGGGCTCGACCGGGTCGCTCAGCACCAATGAGGCCGGCACCGCCTGCTCCAGGTAATGCTGGGCCAGGAAGGCCTCCAGCACCCTCGAAGCCGCAGCCGGACCGACCACCGGGTGCGGTCCGTCGGCCAAATCGTCGGCTTCCAGGCCCACGGCGTCCTCCACGTGGGTGGGGAAGTACGGGCGATCGCCAAGGTGGCGGCCACCGCGCACCATCGCCAGGTTCACGCAAGCCCTGCCCCCTTGAACCTTGACCACCAGAATGTCCACATCCCGGTCCGACGCCAGATCCACCGACTGCTGGTGCAACACGGCCGCCAGCGCCGACACCTGGTTGCGCGCCTCGGCCGCCTGCTCGAACTCCAGCCGGTCGGCATGGGCCATCATGCGAGTCTCCAGCGCCTGCAGCACTTCACGGGTCTCACCCTTCAGAAAGCGTTCGGCGTCCGCGACATCCTGGGCATAGTCTGGCCCCGATACCAGTCCGACGCACGGCGCCGAGCAGCGTTTGATCTGGTAGAGCAAGCAGGGGCGGGTGCGATGGCTGAACACCGTGTCCTCGCAGGTTCTCAGACGAAACACCTTCTGCACCAGCTGGATCGTCTCCTTGACGGCCCAGGCGCTCGGATACGGCCCGAAGTAGCGGTGCTTTTTTTCAACCGCGCCCCGGTAGTAGGACACCCTGGGAAAACCTTCCGCCCCCCGATCGCCCATCCGTGCGGCAGACACCTTGAGGTACGGGTAGCTCTTGTCATCCCGAAACAGGATGTTGTAGCGGGGGTTGAGCGCCTTGATCAGGTTGTTCTCGAGCAGCAGGGCCTCCGCCTCGGACCGGACCACCGTGGTCTCCAACCGGGCTATGCGCGACACCATGTGCCCGATGCGGGTGCCACCGTGGTTCTTCTGGAAGTAGCTCGACACCCGCTTTCGCAGGTGGATGGCCTTGCCCACGTACAGCACGGCCCCCTGGGCATCGAAATACCGGTACACGCCGGGGAGAGAGGGCAAGGCGGCCACTTGCGCAAGCAGGGCGGCGCGCGCCTCCTCGTCGGGTACGGAAGCCCCTTGCGTCGGCGAGGCTTGAGGGTCGGGATGCGGCGCGACTGCCATCGGCGTATTGTGGACAATTATGCGCATGTCAGCCGGCCGCCTCTGGGATGTTTTTTGTCATGTCATCGACAACCACGGCGACATCGGCGTCTGCTGGCGACTCGCCTGCGGGTTGGCCGCTGGGGGCCAGCGGGTTCGCCTGTGGGTTGACAACCCCAGTGCTCTGAACTGGATGGCCCCCGAAGGCCGGGACGGCGTGGACGTGATCCCGTGGAGTGCCCAGGTCGGGGACCCGATGCCGCCAGCAGCCGACGTGCTGGTGGAGGCATTCGGCTGTGAGATCAATCCTGAATTGATAGCAAACTATGCTTCATCCGTAAGGTCTAGAGCCCTAAATCATTGCTGGATCAACCTCGAATACCTGAGCGCAGAAAGCTATGTCGAGCGCTGCCACGGCCTGCCCTCGCCGGTACAGCATGGCCCCGGGGGCGGTCTGCTCAAATTCTTCTACTACCCTGGCTACACGCCGTCCACGGGGGGACTGCTGCGAGAACCCGACCTGGCCCGGCGCCAGCAGCATTTCCAGCCACAACCCTGGCTGGCCCGGATCGGCGTTCCTGCAGACGGCGTTCGATGTTTCTCGCTGTTCTGTTACGAACCCGCCGCACTCGGGCCGTGGCTGCTGGCCCTGGCCCAGGACGGCTCGGCGACGCGACTGCTGGTGACGGCCGGGCGCAGCACGGCCGCGGTGCGTGCCGAAATCGCTCGGCTGGACGGGGCCTGTCCCGGCTGGAACTGCGACGGCCGGCTGAAGTTCATCTTTCTGCCCCTGCTCACTCAAACCGACTTCGATCACCTGCTGTGGAGTTGCGAGCTGAACCTGGTGCGGGGCGAGGACTCGCTGGTGCGCGCGATGTGGGCTGGGCGTCCCTTCGTCTGGCAGGCCTACCCCCAGAGCGATGAAGCCCACCATGCGAAATTGAAGGCGCTGCTCGACCGCATGGATGCGCCGACTTCGCTTCGTGCTTTTCACCAGGCCTGGAATGGCGTGGTCGAGGCCAGTCCCGCACTGTGGCAGGGGATCGCACTGCCTGAGTGGGCTGCGGCCGTGCAAGGCTGGCGCGAGAACCTGCTGCGCCAGGAGGATCTGGTGAGCCAGTTGCTGCGTTTCGTGTCCGAAACCACCTAAAATCAACGGTTTGGCAGCAAGTGGGCCGGAATCCTTCTGGCCTGGGCTGTGCAAGCCGCCCGCAGGCGGCACATCTTCCACTGAACCTATGAAAATCGCTCAAGAAATCCGCGCCGGCAATGTCATCATGCACGGCAAGGACCCGATGGTCGTTCTGAAAACCGAATACAGCCGGGGTGGGCGCAATGCGGCCACCGTGCGCATGAAGCTGAAAAGCCTGCTGAACAACTTCGGTACCGAAGTGGTGTTCAAGGCCGACGACAAGATGGATCAGATCATCCTCGACAAGAAGGAATGCACCTATTCCTACTTTGCCGAACCGATGTACGTCTGCATGGACGGCGAGTACAACCAGTACGAAGTCGAAGCGGAAAACATGGGCGACGCACTGAACTACCTGGAAGACGGCATGGCGCTTGAGGTGGTTTTTTACGAGGGCAAAGCCATCTCGGTGGAACTGCCCACCAGCGTGGTGCGGGAGATCACCTGGACCGAGCCCGCCGTCAAGGGGGACACCTCCGGCAAGGTGCTTAAGCCGGCCAAGATCGCCACGGGATTCGAAATCGGCGTTCCGATCTTCGTCGCGCAGGGCGACAAGGTTGAAATCGACACCCGGACTGGCGAGTACCGCAAGCGGGTCTGATCCGCGCCAGCCTGGATTGCCAGGCTCGGCAATCCCGTCGGTTTGGGTGTAGGCTTGCGGCATGAATGAACACGCTGGCCCCGGCCTGCCCTCCCCGTCCGAGACACCGCCCTGCGCCACGGAGAAGCTGTCGCTGCGGCGGGTGGCGATCGACACCTACCGGGAAAACGTGGCCTACCTCAACCGGGAGTGCGCGCTGTACCGGGCCGAGGGATTCCAGGCACTGGCCAAGGTTGAAATTCGGGCCAACGGACGCCGCATCCTTGCCACACTCAACGTGGTGGACGACCCGTCGATCGTGGCCCCGAGCGAACTCGGGGTTTCGGAGGACGCCTTTGCCCAATTGGGTGTGCAGGATGGTCACGAAGCCTCGGTCTCGCAAGCCGACCCGCCGGCCTCCATCGGTGCCCTGCGCCGCAAACTGGCGGGGGAGCGGCTCTCCCGGGAGGATTTCGAACACATCGTGCGGGACATCGCCGAACACCGCTACTCCAAGATCGAGCTGACGGCCTTCGTGGTGGCGGCCAACCGGGACGAGATGGACCGTGAAGAGGTGTACTTCCTGACCGAAGCCATGGTCGCCAGCGGTCGCCGGCTGGACTGGCAGGAGCCACTGGTGGTGGACAAGCACTGCATAGGCGGTATCCCTGGCAACCGGACCTCGATGCTGGTTGTACCGATCGTGGCCGCCTACGGACTGTTGATACCCAAAACATCCTCGCGCGCCATCACATCGCCCGCTGGTACGGCCGACACCATGGAGGTGCTGGCGAACGTGGAACTGCCGCTGGAGCAACTTGCCGGGATCGTCCGCCAGCGCCGGGCCTGCTTGGCCTGGGGCGGCACCGCCCATCTGTCGCCCGCCGACGATGTGCTGATCTCGGTGGAGCGCCCCCTGTCCATCGACTCGGCCGCCCAGATGGTCGCGTCCATCCTGTCCAAGAAGGTTTCGGCGGGCTCGACCCATCTGGTGCTGGACATCCCGATCGGACCGACCGCCAAGGTTCGCTCCATGCCCGAGGCCCAGCGTCTGCGCCGGCTGTTCGAATACGTCGCCGGCCGGCTGCGGCTTTCACTGGATGTGGTCATCACCGACGGTCGCCAGCCCATCGGCAACGGCATCGGACCGGTGATGGAGGCACGGGACGCGATGTGGGTTCTGGAGAATGACGCCCGCGCGCCCAACGACCTGCGGCAAAAATCGCTGCGACTGGCTGGACGCCTGATCGAATGCCACCCCGACGTGCGGGGGGGCGACGGCTTCGGCATCGCGCGGGACATTCTCGACTCCGGGCGAGCTCTGGCCAAGATGCGCGCCATCATGGCGGCCCAGGGTGCCCGCCCCTTTGATCCGGAGCATCCATCGCTGGGCGCGCTGACCTTCGAGGTCTGTGCGCCGGCCGACGGCGTGGTCACCGGCATCGACAACCTTCAGATCGCCCGGATCGCCAGACTGGCCGGCGCGCCCAAGGTGGCCGGCGCTGGCGTGGATCTGCAGGTCAAACTGGGGGCTGCGGTTCGGGCGGGTGAAACGCTGTACCGGGTCCATGCCGTGTTTTCCAGCGACCTCGAATTCGCCCGGCAAGCCAGCCTTCGGTCCAGTGGCTACACCTATGGCACCCGCGATGAGGT
>VERU01000224.1 GCA_018882485.1 Rhodoferax sp.
CAGGGGCGCATCCAGCGCCGAATGGACGGGAACCGGTGCGGCGGGCGCACGGGCCGCCGGAGCCGGCGGCCCCGCCGGGGTGGCGGCAGGGGCTGCAGCCGGTGCGGCCTGCGCCAGCACCGGGGTGGCGGTGGTCGGCCCGGTGGCCGTCGCCAGGCCCAGCAGCAGGGGCAGCAACAGCAGGGTGTGGCGGCGGGTTTTGGGCATCGGCCCATAATAATCCATGCCCGAATTACCCGAAGTCGAGGTCACCCGGCTGAGCTTTGCCCAGGCCATCGCCGGTGGACGCATCCTGTCGGCCCGTCTGGGCAAGCCCCTGCGCTGGCCGCTGGGCGCCGATCCCGCCACGCTCGCCGGGCGCGCCGTGCAGGGTGTGCGCCGCCGTGGCAAATACCTGCTGATCGACCTGGACACCGGTCTGCTGCTGGTCCACCTGGGCATGTCGGGCAGCCTGGCCTTTGTGCCGCAGCCCGCGCCGCCAGGCCCGCACGACCATTTCGACCTGGTGACCGACCGCGGCACGCTGCGCCTGCACGACCCCCGGCGCTTCGGAGCCGTGGTGCTGGCCCGCGACGAGCAGGACCCGGTGGCCCGCAAGCTGCTGGGCGGCCTGGGCATGGAGCCGCTGTCCGACGGGCTGGATGTGCCGCGCTTTCTGGACGGCCTGCGGCGCCGGCAGGTCGCCATCAAGCAGGTGCTGCTGTCCGGCGATCCGGTCGTGGGGGTGGGCAACATCTACGCCTCCGAGGCGCTGTTCCTGGCCGGCATCCGGCCCACCGTTCGGGCGGCCCGCCTGAGCCGGCCCCGGGCGCTGCGGCTGCTGGCGGCCATCCACGAGGTGCTGGCCCGGGCGGTGGCCAAGGGCGGCAGCACCCTGAGGGACTTTTCGGCGGCCGACGGCGCCAGCGGCTACTTCCAGCTCGAAGCCATGGTCTACGACCGCGCCGGCCAGCCCTGCCGCGTCTGCGGCACCCCCATCCGGCTGCTGCGCCAGGGCCAGCGGTCCACCTACTACTGCCCCACATGCCAGAAGGCCTGAGCGCCGACCAGGCCGGCGGGATTGCCGAGCGGGTGCTGCGCTGGCAACCCGTGCACGGCCGGCACGATCTGCCCTGGCAGGGCACACGCGACCCCTACCGCGTCTGGCTGTCCGAGATCATGCTGCAGCAGACCCAGGTGGCCACGGTGCGCCACTACTACACCCGGTTCGTGCAGCGGCTGCCCGATGTGCAGGCGCTGGCCGCCGCCGAGCCCGATGCGGTGCTGGCCCTGTGGAGCGGGCTCGGCTACTACAGGCGCGCACGCAACCTGCACCGCTGCGCACAGGTGGTGGTGCAGCGGCACGGGGGGGTGTTTCCATCCAGCGCCGCCGAGCTGCAGACCCTGCCGGGCATCGGCCGGTCCACGGCCGCGGCCATCGCCGCCGTGTGCTTTGGCGAGCGGGTGGCCATCCTGGATGGCAACGTGCGCCGGGTGCTGGCCCGGGCGCTGGGCTTTGCCGAAGACCTGGCCGGCGCCGCCGCGCAGCGCCGCCTGTGGGACCGGGCCACCGAACTGCTGCCCCGGCACGACCTGCCGCGCACCATGCCGGTGTACACCCAGGGCCTGATGGACCTGGGCGCCGGCCCCTGCAGCCCGCGCCGCCCCGCCTGTAGCAGCTGTCCGATCGCTACGGTTTGTGTAGCAAACTCTCTAGATTCCACGGGGCTTTTTCCCGTAAAAACCCGAAAACTCAAGCGCCGTGCCGAGTCGCTCTGGCTGCTGTGGGCGCAGACGCGCGATGGAGCGGTCTGGCTGCAGCGGCGCCCGCCCAGCGGCGTTTGGGCCGGGCTGCATTGCCTGCCCGGCTTCGACAGCCGGGAGGCCCTGCTGGCCGCGCTCGGCCGGGTCTTTGGGGCAGATGACCTCGGGGGCCTGGAGGATCTGCCGGTGGTGCGCCATGTGCTGACCCACAAGGACCTGCATCTGCATCCGGTGCGCGTGGTGCTGGCCGGGGATGCAGCACCCGGCGGGGCGCAGCCGCTGCCCGGGGCCTGGCAGAGCGCCCGGCAATGGCCCGGGCTGGGCCTGCCGGCGCCAGTGCGCCGCCTGCTGCAACAGGACGGTTGAGCAGGACGGTCGACGAGGGCTGCTGAACAGGACCGTTGGGCAGGGTGGGGGAACCGGGCCGGCTCAGCCGGCGTCGAGCTCGCGGTGGCGTTTGAGGGTGGCCCAGTCGGCCCCGAAGTGGCGCACCAGCTCTTCGACCAGAAACACCGAGCGGTGCTGTCCGCCGGTGCAGCCCACGGCCACCGTCACGTAGCTGCGGTGGTCCTGCGCCAGGGGTGTCAGCCAGTGCCCCAGAAAGCCGCGGATCTGCTCCAGCATGGCCAGTGCGCCCGGCTGTTGCCGCATGAAATCGGCCACCGGGGCATCGCGACCGTCCAGGTGGCGCAACGCCGGCTCGTAGTGCGGGTTGGGCAGCATGCGCACGTCGAACACGAAGTCGGCATCGGCCGGAATGCCCCGCTTGTACGAGAAGGACTCGAACACCAGCGTCAGCTGCCCGGTGGGCGCCTGCACCAGCGCCTTGACGTAGGCCTGCAATTGCGAGGCCCGGATGATGCTCGTGTCGACCACATGGGCCTAGCTGCGCAGCGGGCCGAGCAGTTCGCGCTCGAGCTCGATGGCCTCCACCAGCGCCCGCCGCAGGTCCTGGTCGGCGCGGTCGGCCTGCCGGGACGACTGCGACAGCGGGTGGCGCCGCCGCGTCTCGGAGTAGCGGCGCACCAGGGTGTCGGTGGTGGCATCCAGAAACAGCGCCTGCACCGCCACCCCCTGCTCGCGCAGCTGGGCCAGCTGCTGGGGCACCAGCGGCAGCGAGTTGGCGCTGCGCACATCCATGGCGATGGCCAGCCGGTGCGCCCGGTGGTCCCGCTCCAGCTCGATGAAGCGCAGCAGCAGCTCGGGCGGCAGGTTGTCCACGCAGTAGTAGCCCGCATCTTCCAGCGCGTGCAGCGCCACCGACTTGCCCGAGCCCGACATGCCGGTGATCAGCAGCAGCTGCATGGCAGGGGCGGCCGGGCTCATGCCGGAGGTTGCAGCAGTTCGCGGGCGTGGGCGAGCGTGGTACCCGACAGCCGTTCGCCGCCCAGCATGCGCGCCAGCTCGGCCACCCGCTGCTCGCCGGCAACCGGCGAGACGGTGCTCAGCGTCAGGCCCTGCTGCAGCCGCTTGGCCACCACCAGGTGGGCGTCGGCGCAGGCCGCCACCTGGGGCAGGTGGGTCACGGCCAGCACCTGACGGTCCTGGCCCAGGCGCTGCATCAGCCGGCCCACGGTTTCGGCCACGGCGCCGCCCACCCCGGCGTCCACCTCGTCGAAGATCAGCGTCTGCGCCGTGCCCAGCCGGCTGGTGGTGACGGCAATGGCCAGCGCGATGCGCGAGAGCTCGCCGCCCGAGGCCACCTTGGCCACCGGGCGCGGGGTGCTGCCCGCATGCCCCGCCACCCGGAACACCACATCCTCCAGCCCGTGCTGGGCCGGCTCGTCGCCCGGCAGGGGCTGCAGGCCCACGTCGAAGCAGCCGCCCGCCATGCCCAGGCCCTGCATGGCCTCGGTGATGGCCTGCGCCAGCCGGGGCGCAGCCTGCTGGCGTGCCCGCGACACCCGGGTCGCCTCGGCCTGCAGCGCCTGGCGCGCCCCACGTTCGGCTGCCTGCAGGGCCTGCAGGTCGGCGGCCGCGTCGAGCTGCTGCAGCGCCTGGCGCGTGTCGGCCAGCAACGCGGGCAGTTCGGCGGGCTCGCGCCGCAGCCGCCGGGCCAGCGACACCCAGCGGCCCATGCGCTCATCCAGCTGGGCTAGCCGCTGTGGATCGAGTTCGGTGCGGCGCAGGTAGCCGCGCAGCGCATGCGCGGCGTCTTCGGCCTGCGCCAGGCTGGATGCCAAAACATCGCCCAGCCCTTTGAATACGGGCTCTACGTGCTCCTGATTTCGTAGCGCCTGAGCGGCTCGATGCAGGTTGCGCAGCACGCCCTGTTCGTCGTCATCCAGCCCGTCCAGCGCGGCCTGCGCCGCATCCAGCAGGGCTTGCGCGTTGGCCAGGCGACTGTGTTCGGTGCCCAGCTCCTCCCATTCGTCGCGACCCGGGGCCAGCTGTTCCAGCTCGTGCAGCTGCCAGGCTAGCCGGTCGCGTTCGGATTGCTGGGTGTGCTGGGCCTGCTGCGCCTGGCTCAGGCGGGTCTGCGCCTCGCGCCAGGCCTGCCAGCATTGCGTGAGCGCGGCGGTGGCGAGGCCGCCGTAGCCGTCCAGCAGGCCGCGCACCGCGTCGGCCCGGGTCAGGCTCTGCCAGGCGTGCTGGCCGTGGATGTCGAGCAGCTGTTCACCCAGTTCGCGCAGCTGCCCGGCGGTGGCCGGGCTGCCGTTGATCCAGGCCCGGCTGCGCCCCTGGGTGTCGAGCGTGCGGCGCAGCAGCAGCCCCTCGGCCCCGTCGAAGCCGGCCTCGGCCAGCCAGGCCTGCAGGACGGTCGTGGTGTCGAATTCGGCGCTGACCTCGGCGCGGGCCGCACCCTCGCGCACGGCGCCCGAATCGGCCCGCCCGCCGGTCACCAGCTGCAGCGCGTCGATCAGGATGGACTTGCCCGCGCCCGTCTCGCCCGTCAGCACCGTGAAGCCGGCCGACAGATCCAGCTCCAGCTCGGCCACGATCACGAAATCCCGCAGGGTCAGGCGTTTGAGCGCCATGCTCAGACCGCTCCTTCGTTCCAGTGCAGCTTGTTGCGCAGCGTGTCGAAGTACGACCAGCCGCGCGGATGCAGAAACCGCACCTGGTGCACCGAGCGCCGCACCACGATGCGGTCGCCCCGCATCAGCGAGGCCACCGACTGCATGTCGAAATTGGCACTGGCGTCCTTGCCGGCCACGATCTCGATGGCCACCTCGACCGTGTTGGCCAGCACGATGGGCCGGTTGGAGAGCGTGTGCGGGGCGATGGGCGCCAGCACCCAGCCGGCAATCGACGGGTGCAGCAGCGGCCCGCCGGCCGACAGCGCATAGGCGGTGGAGCCGGTGGGCGAGGCCAGGAT
>VERU01000225.1 GCA_018882485.1 Rhodoferax sp.
GGCCTACACCAAGGCCCGTATCGAGTCCATCGACGACACCCGCATCCGCGCCGATCTGGCCGCCGGGCGGGTGGTCATCGTCACCGGTTTCCAGGGTGTCGACGGCGATGGCCACATCACGACGCTGGGGCGGGGCGGCTCCGACACCTCGGCGGTGGCCGTGGCGGCCGCCATGAAGGCGGCCGAGTGCCTGATCTACACCGACGTCGACGGCGTCTACACCACCGACCCGCGCGTAGTGCCCGAGGCACGGCGCCTGCAGACCGTGAGCTTCGAGGAAATGCTCGAGATGGCCTCCATGGGCTCCAAGGTGCTGCAGATCCGTTCGGTCGAATTCGCCGGCAAGTACAAGGTCCCGCTGCGCGTGCTCAGCAGCTTCACGCCCTGGGACATCGACATCCAGGAGGAGGCCCGCTCGGGCACCCTGATCACTTTTGAGGAAGACGAACACATGGAACAGGCCATTGTTTCCGGCATCGCATTCAACCGCGACGAGGCCAAGATCTCGGTGCTCGGGGTGCCCGACAAGCCCGGTATCGCCTACCAGATCCTCGGTGCGGTGGCCCAGGCCAACATCGAGGTCGACATGATCATCCAGAACCTCAGCAAGGACGGCCGCACCGACTTCAGCTTCACCGTGAACCGGGGCGATCACGCCCGCGCCATGGAACTGCTCAGGAGCCAGGTGGTGCCCGCGCTGGGGGCCACGGAGGTGGTGGGCGACGTCCGGATCTGCAAGGTCAGCATCGTCGGCATCGGCATGCGCAGCCACGTCGGCGTGGCCAGCCGCATGTTCCAGAGCCTCAGCGAGGAGGGCATCAACATCCAGATGATCTCCACCTCCGAGATCAAGACCTCGGTCGTGATCGACGAGAAATACATGGAGCTCGCGGTGCGCGCGCTGCACCGTGCCTTCGAACTGGATCAGCCGGCCTCTGCCTGATCCGCTGTGCAGGCCGGCGCAGCGGCCTGCGTGCTTCGTGTGATAATGCGTTGCGCTGGAAACGTGACCGAGTGGCCGAAGGTGCTCCCCTGCTAAGGGAGTATGGGGTGTAGAGCCTCATCGAGGGTTCGAATCCCTCCGTTTCCGCCAGAAGATTCTTTCAAATCTTCAAGGCTTCAAATCCCAGCTTGTAAATCATTGATCTGATTGATTTTTCAATCAGATGGCGGCGTGATTTCGAAGAAAGTGTCTCGTCAGAGGGCATTCCCCCAGATTGAGACGCTGTTCTGCTCAGGAGCTCCCGACTGAGCGGGTTCGAAAGTGGATTTTTGGTCCGTACCGTACCGATTGAACGCGTCATCGGCTCCTATTCGGTGGCCGTTCATGCGGTGATCCGTACGGTTCCTGATATAGAACGATCAGAGCCCGCCACGCTGCGCGCAAGGTGATCGGCCCGGCTTTGCATGATGCGCGCGGATTCAGCCAGGCGAAGTGCTGTCTCTGTGGGTAGCAGCCCCGGCCCGGTCCGCTCGAAGAGAACAAGACCAAGCTGTGACTCAAGCTCAGCCACATGCCGGCCGATGGTGGGCTGGCTTGTTAGCAGCTGACATGCGGCGGCAGGAAGACTGCCATGCTCAAGCACGGCCAGGAACGAGCGCACGAGGAATCAGGCAAACAAGTTATTCATAAATGAAATTCAGGGATAGAAAAATATGCAGTTGTGTACATGCCAAAGGCTCCGCACAATACCTGCAAAGGCCTTCATCTTTGGGGTACCCAATGAAGGTCCAGCAACCTGGAGATGACGATGGAGCGGAAAAATTCAGTGGTTACCGGCGTGCGACCCAATGAAGGCCCCATGCAAACCAGTCCGAGCCGCCGGACTTTCATCCGCCTTGTGGGTGGTGGCGCTGTGCTCGCCGCGACGGGCGGCATCGCTGGCTGCAGCGATGAACTGCCCGAGGCCGCCATTCGGCCCTGGCGGAGCGCCGATCGCGAGAGCGATACGCGGCGCTTCATGCTGGCCCACGCGCTGTTGGCCCCCAATCCGCACAACCGCCAGCCCTGGGTCGCCGATCTGCGCGAACCCGGGCGCATCCATCTCATCTGCGATGGTGAGCGGCTGCTGCCTGAGACCGATCCCTTCGGGCGTCAGATCCTCATTGGCTGTGGCGCTTTTATCGAACTGGCGGTGATCGCCGCCGCCCAGCGCGGCGTTTCGGCGAAGGTCGAGCTCTTCCCGAGTGGAATGCCCGCCGACCAGGCACTGCCCAAAGGCAGCCGCGTGGCGACACTGGTGCTGGGTGAACCTGGCAGTGCACCGGCCGATGCCCTGTTCGCCCAGATCTCGCGCCGGCATACCCGCAAGACCGCTTACGCGATGGATCGCGCCTTGCCCGAGGCCCTCGTGCGCAATTGGGGCGAGACGGCCGCCGGCTTCGGGCTGCGCAGCGGTGTGGCAAGCGGTGCGGCAGCCATGGATCCGATCCGCCGCATCACGCGCGAGGCTTACGAGATCGAGGCCACCACGGCGCGCACCTGGCTCGAGTCAGCCCGCCTGATGCGCATTGGGCCAGCGGCTGTCGCCGCGAATCCCGATGGCATCAGCCTGAACAGCCCCATGGTGCGGGCGCTGCACACGGTCGGCCTCTTTGACCCGATGGAGGTGCCTGCACGGGGCAGCAAGACGCTGGAGCGCGTGATGGAGCGCTGGGTGCCGTTCGAGACGGCCAGTGGCTTTCTGTGGCTGGCCAGTCTGGACAACTCGCGCCCGACGCAGGTGGCCGCTGGCCGTGCCTATGTCCGTGCCCACTTGCTGGCCACGGCTGCGGGCGTGGACATGCATCCGCTGTCACAGGCATTGCAGGAGTTTGC
The DNA here is from genome assembly GCA_018882485.1 of Rhodoferax sp. Taxonomy (GTDB): domain Bacteria; phylum Pseudomonadota; class Gammaproteobacteria; order Burkholderiales; family Burkholderiaceae_C; genus Rhodoferax. Next base: position 2,819 of record VERU01000225.1, read on the forward strand.
GGAGATGCGTGGTCCGCGCGTGGCGATACACAAGACCCTGGGTCTCGACGCATCGGGCGCGACGCTGCAAATGCTCTCGCGGGTGGGATTCGCCAGCGAGTTGCGTGGCCCAAGCCCGCGTCGCAGTCTCGAGTCGATGCTGCTGACCTGAATTTGTCCGTACGGTCCTCGACGGTAGGCGTGGCGCTCGCTTGCTGTGCGTCGTGCGTGCCCAAAACCGCGAGTGCGAATCTTCGACACCCATAAAAACGGCGACTCGAAAAATCAGTGCCCAGCTCTGAAGTACCGGCGCGAAAAGAGCAAGGGGATACCGAACATCAGCCCGGTTGCCGCATTGAGCAGCACATTGCCCCAGACGCCATGGGCGATGGAAAACGCCGTGTCGATGAAAAACCAGCTGGCCAGTGGAATGGCAATGGTGTTCCAGGCGTGCAGGCGGCCTTCCAGGAACGGGCCCCTGGCCAACAGGATGATGCAGATCATCCAGCCGGCCATCACCGCGCCGATGATGCCGTTGGCAAACCAGATGTAGCCAAGCGCCAGGCTCGGCACTTCAACCGGGATGGACGGCTGGCGGAAGTAAACCAGGTTGAAGATGGCTTCCCCGAGGCCAGGCGCCAACAGCAAAGTCAAGCTCAGGACGATGATGACAGCCGCTGCGCCCTGGATAAGGCGCGACCAGAAGAGCAGCGCCGGGGTGGCGCTTGCATCGGCTGGGTCTTGCGCCATCTTCATGCCGTTTGAAGCTTCAAGGCCTTGACGCCCGAGGGCGCTGTGCTCGCTTTCACCACCGCACGCGCTTGCCAGAGGCCGTATCCAGCCTGCTGAGCCAGCCACACCTCAGCCGCCCCGCCATGGTCGCGCCCCAGCCAACGCTCAATGCGCAGTGCATGCGCGGCCTGGATTGCCGCCCGGGAGCCGGATCGGATGAATCGCTCGATGCCTCTGCCCCTGAGGCTTCGAATCTCCGGCCGCACCTGCATGGCCGAGTGAAAGGCGTCGGATATCATTCTCTTCGACTCGGCGCCAACCGACCAAGCCCCGCACCAAACAGGAGACATCGCCATGGCCATCCATGCTCCGGTTCCTCATGCACCGATCTCGTTGCGGGTACACGCAACGCTGGACGGGCTGCTGCTTGGCATCCTGTTCGTCTCGCCCTGGGTGTTCGGCTATTCGCAGCATCAGGGCGCAACCGCGCTGGCGGTGGGCTTTTCGGTTCTGGCCATGGGCTTGAACTTCGTCACCGATTACCCGCTGGGCCTCTGGCGCAAGCTGCCCATGAAGTGGCACCGGATGGCCGAGCTGACTTCGCCGCCGGTCACCATCGCCGTGCCCTGGCTGTTCTTCAGGGACGCTGGCGCCTTTCCCTGGGTGGCCAGCGTGCTGGGTCTGGCGATCCTGGTCAGCACGATTTTGACCCGCCCGACACCGCAGCCGGCCTGAACGCCGCACCGGCGGCCCCGGGCCCGCCCCGGACTTCAGTCGTCGTCGATGGAGGCGCTCCAGCGCGAACCCCAGCCGCGCACGCGCTCGGTGTCGCGCCGGTCGCGCTTGGTTGGCCGGGCGCCGCCGTCGGGTGCCGGTGCGAGCCGCCGCAGTTCGGCCGCGGCTTCGCGGGTGGCCACCGATTCCGGGGTCTCGGTGTAGAGCAGCGCGGCGTCGCTCGCGCCACCCCGGCGTTCACTCAGGGCCGTCACCTGCACGGTTCGGATCACCGGACCGATGCGCACGGCCACCAGATCGCCGGGCCGCACCTCGCGCGAGGGCTTGACTTCAGCGCCGTTGACCAGCGCCCGGCCCCGATCGACTTCGGCGGTGGCCAGGGTGCGGGTGCGGTAAAACCGCGCCACCCAGAGCCACTTGTCGATGCGCAGACGCTCAGGGGGCGCGCTCACAGCGCACGCTCGATGGCGCTCCGCAGCCGGGCGTCCAGCGGCTCCACGGCACTGGGAAAGCTGGCGACCACCCGGCCCTGGCGGTCCACCAGGTACTTGTGGAAGTTCCATTGCGGCGCCTGCCCGCTGGTCCGAGCCAGTTCGGCAAACAGAGCGTGGCGCTGAGCGCCGCTGACCACCGTCTTGCTGAACATGGGAAAGCGCACCCCGTAGGTGTTGAAGCACAGGTCGGCGATTTGCTGGCGCTGGCCCGGTTCCTGCGCCCCGAAGTCGTTGGACGGAAAGCCGAGAACCACCAGGCCGCGCGCCTGGTAGCGGGCGTACAAGGCTTCCAGCCCCTCGTAC
>VERU01000226.1 GCA_018882485.1 Rhodoferax sp.
CTCATGTTGGCCTGGTTGAAGAAGATGCGTCCGAAGTGCTCGCGGTCGGGAAACACCTCGTCCTGGTTGGGCAGGTTGGCGCCACCGGAGTCCACCAGGTAGATGCAGGGCAGGTGGTTCTGGGCCGCGATTTCCTGCGCCCGCAGGTGCTTCTTGACCGTCATGGGGTAGTAGGTGCCCCCCTTCACGGTCGCGTCGTTGCACACGATCATGCAGTCCACGCCGCTGACCCGGCCGATGCCTGCGATCAGCCCGGCGCCGGGTGCGCTGTCGCTGCCGTCGCGGTCCGGGTACAGGCCCAGGGCCGCGAGGGGCGCAATCTCCAGAAACGGCGTGCCAGGATCCAGCAGCATCTGCACCCGGTCACGGGGCAGCAGCTTGCCCCGTGCCGTGTGCCGGGCCCGGGCCTGTTCGCCGCCGCCCTGGGTGACCTGCTCGAAACGGGCCCGCAAATCCTCCACCAGGCCGCGCATGGCCGTCGCGTGGCTCAGAAATTCGGCCGAGCGGGCATTCAGTCGGGTCTCCAGCACAGCCATGGTCGCCTCTCGTTGAAGTTGACGTTACGTAAACGTCAATTATCCATCAAGGCGCCTGCGGCGCCAGCCCCTTGAGCAAGGCCTGAAACTGCGGTGACGCCTGCAGCACCCGACGCCCGGCTTCGATGAGCTCGGTGACCTCGGCCGGGCCGACGCTGAAGGCCGTGGGGATCTGCAGCAGGCGGCGGCGCGTGGGCTCGTCGGCGGCATCGCGCAGGTTGACCTGGATGACATGCAGTTCGGCATCCCGGGCGAACACATCGCCACCGATCGCCGCGCGCGCGGCCAGCTCGGCCTGCCAGCGACGGGCCACGTCCGTCAGAAAGGCCTGGGTCTCCTTGGTGGCCCGCGCACCGGTGCCGAACAGCAGGCTGTCGACCACCTGGGGAATGCCGGGCAGGCGATCGCTGGTGTCGATGTTGACCGAGGGATCGCGCTCGGAGTTCACCGCGATCAGCACCAGCCGCCGCACCGCAGTGCGCGCCGGAGCCGCGCCGCGCACCAGTTGCCAGCCCAGGGATTCGCCAGCCAGCGCCCGGTCCAGCAGCCGGCGCAGCCCCAGGTTGTCCGACAGTCCTCCGTCGACCAGGTGGATATACGGCCGGGCCGCCGCATCCAGGTAGCTGCGCTCCTGTTCCTGCACCAGCCGGGCCCGGTAATCCTCCAGCTCGGGCTGCCGCTCGGTACGGGTCGCATCCGACCACAGGCAGTGCGCACGGTGGTTGTGCAAGGTCATGGGGCTGAGCACCAGCGGCACCGCAGACGACGCGGCGACCGCGAAGGACAGGGGCACGTCCGCCAGCCGGGAGCACAGCAGGTCGAACTGGTCGGGCGTGAACTCGAAGGCCGTGCCCAGCGACAGATCGGTGGCGGTGATCAGCAGATTGGGATGCCCCAGCCGGTTCGGCAGCTCGCCGAAGGTGCGCCCGCGGTACAGGTCGTCCAGGCGCTGTGCCAGCAGGTGGCTGCGCCCCAGCCAGGGCGAACTGAGCGCGTGGAGCGAGGCCGGGCGCAGCGCGTGGCCGATCAGGCTGTTCTGGAAGTTGTGCCGCAGGTAATCCCGCTCGAAGCCGGCCAGACCCTCGCTGCCGAAGGCCGCCAGGTAGGCCGCCACGATGCTGCCGCCCGATACGCCGCTGACCAGATCGGTCTCGTCGAGCAGGCTGGTCGGCCGCCCGTTCCACACGAAGCGGGTGTCACGCAGGGCATCGAGCACGCCATAGCCGAAGGCGGCGGCGCGGGCCCCCCCGCCGGACAGGGCAACCACCACCAGCAGGGAGGGATCGCGCTCCTGAGCGGGATCGATCGGCAGCGCGGGGCTTTCCATACGCGCGGTCAGGGGTGGATTGACCCAGGGCCGCAGGCTGGGGCAGCCCGCCAGGGCCGCAAGGAGCAGCCCCAGCAGCACCAGCCGTACGGCGCGGGCTGTCAGGCGGCTCGACCGGGCGGACCTGCTGCTCGGCATGGAGGCCATGGACGGGTCAGAGCACCAGCTCGGGCAACTGAGCCATGTCGGTGAAGACCCGGTGGGCACCAGCGGCCCGCAGGGCCTCAGGCGACTGGGCCGCCGGCGATGGGGCGGCGTAAGCCAGCACCGTGGCACCGGCCGCCACGCCCGCGCGCTCCCCCACCACCGTGTCCTCGATCACCGCACAGCGGGCCGGGGCGACCCGCAACACGCGGGCGGCCTCCAGATACACATCGGGGTGGGGCTTGGAGCGGGCCAGTTCCTGCCCGCTGAAGATGCGGCCCTCGAACAGGTCGATGAGGGCGATGTGGCGCAGCATCAGCTCGACCTTGAGCCGGTCAGCTCCGGACGCACAGGCAATGCGCCCTTCCAGCCGCTGGTGGATGCGGCGCACCGCCGGCTGCACCCCCGGCACGGCCTGAACCTGCTCCAGCAGGGCCGCGTTGCGGCGATTGCGGAACTCGGCCAGCCAGTCCTCGGTGAGCGGCTGCCCGGTGCGCTGCTCGATCAGCGCGGCCTCGTCACGCACCGCCTTGCCGGCAAAGATGCGCAGGCACTCGGCTTCGTCGAGCTCCCAGCCGCGATCGCGCAGCATCAGGCGAAACACCTCATTGGTGATCCCCTCGCTGTCGACCAGCACCCCATCGCAATCGAACAGGACCGCCTCGAAACCCATGGCACCCCGGTCTGTCTCTGCGCCTGCCGTCGTCCGAAGGCGGGTCAGCCGCCGGTCGCCTTGCGCCGCGCCTTCTGCTCGGCCAGGGTTTCCACCGGCCCGCCCCGGGCCTGCCACTCGGTGTAGCCGCCATCGATGTGGGCCACCCGGGTCATGCCCATGTCCTGCAGCGTCTTGGCGGCCAGCGCACTTCGCCAGCCGGCGCCGCAGAACAGCACGTACTCGCGGCTTTCGTCGCCGAACACCGGCTTGTAGTAGGGCGACTGCGGGTCCACCCAGAATTCGAGCATGCCGCGCGGCGCATGCAGCGCGCCGGGAACGGTTCCGAGGTGCTCCAGCTCGCGCACATCCCGGATGTCCACCAGCTGCAGCGTGGGGTCCTGCAGGCGTTCGCGGATCTGCGCCACGCTGTAGGTGGTGACCTGGGCCATGGCCTCGTCGACCAGCTGGCGAAAACCTCGGGTGATGGGCATGGTGGTACTCCGTCGGGTGTCGGGGGAAGCGGCTTGCAATTATCCAGCCTGCACGGGTGGCGCGGGGCAGCACCGGCTAGCGATCGAGCAGCCAGTCCCGATCCAGGGCCGCCGCGCCGGATCGCACCAGGTCCTGCACCAGGTCGTCCAGAGCCGGCTCCAGCTCCGCCTGGCCGGCACCGGCAGGCAGCAGGGTGCACAGGTAGGCCGACGCACGGGCCCACTGCAGCAAATCGGCGCGGCACACCCGCTGCCACTCCAGCAGCTTGAACTTCAGCAGCACCTTGGCCGCGTGCCGGCGGTGCCGCGCCGGGCTGGCGACAAAGGCGGCCAGCCGCTGGCGCGCCGTGGCCAGCGCAGGCGCCAGCTGGTTGAATGGGGCGCCATGGCCGGGGATCACCTGCAGCGGCTGCAGCGATTCGATCAGGTCCAGCGTGGCCGCCACCTCGGCGAAGGCGTCGATGCCCTCGATCTCGGGGAACACCACGCCAAAGCCCTGTTGCCACAGCGCATCGGCCGAAATCAGCACGCGGGTCTCGGGCTGGAACAGGATCACCGAGTGCGGGTCGTGGCCCGGCGCGGCATGGACCTGCCAGGGCGAGCCACCCAACACCCGCTCGGAACCGGGCTGCAGCAGCCCGTCGAAGGCAAAGCGCGGGCACGACTGTCCGGTCGGGATGTGGCTGAGCGCGGTGGCGTCCCAGTCCCGGACCGCCTGCGCCTGCCCGGGGGGGATCAGGGTGTGCAGGCCCGGGTACGTGGCCTGCAGAGCGGCGTTGCCGCCACAGTGGTCGCTGTGCAAATGGGTGTTGAGCAGCAGGTCCAGCGGCCGGCCCTGCAGGCCGGCGGCCACCAGGGCCAGCGTCTGCCCGGCATGGGTGCAGTAGCCGCTGTCGATCAGCGCGGTGCCGGCCTCGCCGCAGATCAGGATGTTGTTGGACGACAGCCAGCCGCGCTGCAGCACCTGCAGGCCTGGAGAGGTCGGCGCCATGTCAGGCCGGCCTGCCGCAGCGGCAGGTCCGACGCAATAGCTCACCGGTCGGCATCAAAGGCTCCGCTGGATGATGATTTTCTGCACGTCGCTGGTTCCCTCGTAGATCTGGCACACGCGGACATCCCGGTAGATGCGCTCCAGCGGAAAGTCGCTGACGTAGCCATAGCCGCCCAGGGTCTGGATGGCGGCGCTGCACACGGCTTCGGCCATTTCGCTGGCGTACAGCTTGGCCATGGCGGCTTCTTTCAGGCAGGGCCGGCCGGCATCGCGCAGCGCGGCAGCATGCCAGAGCAGCTGCCGCGCGGCCTCGATGCGGGTGGCGCATTCGGCCAGCCGGAAACCCACCGCCTGGTGCTGCAGGATCGCCTGCCCGAAACTCTGGCGATCGCGGGCATAGGCCACCGCCACCTCGAGTGCGCTGCGCGCCATGCCCACGCTCTGGGCCGCGATGCCGATGCGGCCGCCTTCCAGGCCGCCCAGCGCAATCGCATACCCCTCGCCCTCGCGGCCGATGCGGTTTTCGGCCGGAATGCGGCAATCGTCGAACTGGATCTGGGCGGTGTCGCTGCTGTGCTGGCCCAGCTTGTCTTCCAGCCGGGCCACCCGGTAACCCGGGGTGTCGGTGGGCACGAGGAAGGCACTCATGCCCTTCTTGCCCGCGCCCCGGTCGGTGACCGCAATGACGATGGCCACATGGCCGTTCTGGCCGCTGGTGATGAACTGCTTGACCCCGTTGAGGCGGTAGGCGTCGCCGTCGCGCACGGCCGTGGTCCGCAGGGCCGAGGCATCGGAGCCCACATGCGGCTCGGTCAGGCAGAAGGCGCCCAGCATCCGGCCCTGTGCCAGCGGGGTGAGCCAGCGCGCCTGCTGTTCAGGGCTGCCGTAGCGCATGAGGATGGCATTGACCGGGCAGT
>VERU01000227.1 GCA_018882485.1 Rhodoferax sp.
CCATGTGGTTGACGATGCGCAGCATCAGGTCGGCCGGGCTGCTGGGCAGACGGGCACCCGCCGCACGCGATTCGGCTGAGGCGGCGCTCAGCAGTTTGGCGGCATACGCCTCGCGCACGGCGCAGTCGGTGGGATGCACCGTCAGCAGCACCTGGTCAAACACGGCAAAGCCGACCGGGCTGGTGTCGATGCGGCGCAGGATGGGGGGGCCGCCGCGCGCCGGCAGGTGGCTCAGCGGCACGCCGGGCTGCGCCAGGTCGGTTTCCTTGCTGCCGGCCGCGAGCCGGCGAAACACCAGCACATCGTACTGCGAGGTGTAATCGTAGTGGGAAGGCAGCTGGTTGTTCAGCAGGTCGGCTACATGCAGATCCACCAGGGGGGTGCCCGTCAGGCGCTGCAGCGCGGCCTGGAGCTGTGGTTGCAGCACCTCGAATTCGCGCCGCGCGCAGGCGATCCACAGGTAGGCCGCACCACCGGCGCGGGGGCGGTGCAGGCCGTCGAGTTCGGCGGTCTCGGTGACGGCACCGCCCGATATGGAAAAAATCCTCATCGCGCCACCGGATCGGACTTCCGCATCAAAACCGACCCTAGCCTTTGCCTGAGCTGGATAGTTTGCTAGGATTTTTGTAGCAGACGCGCGGCGTCCCGGGCAAAATAGGTCAGCACTCCATCGGCGCCGGCGCGCTTGAAGGCCAGCAGGCTTTCCAGCATCACGGCGTCGTGGTCCAGCCAGCCGTTCTGCGCCGCGGCCTTGTGCATGGCGTACTCGCCGCTGACCTGGTAGGCGAAGGTGGGCACGCGGAATTCATCCTTCACCCGCCGCACCACATCCAGGTAGGGCATGCCGGGCTTGACCATCACCATGTCGGCGCCCTCGGCGATGTCCATGGCCACCTCGCGCAGCGCCTCGTCGGTGTTGCCGGGGTCCATCTGGTAGACCCTCTTGTTGCCTTTGCCGAGGTTGGCGGCGGAGCCCACGGCGTCCCGGAACGGGCCGTAGTAGGCGCTGGCGTATTTGGCGCTGTAGGCCATGATGCGGGTGTGGACATGGCGTCCGGCTTCCAGCGCCTGCCGGATCGCGCCGATGCGGCCGTCCATCATGTCGCTGGGCGCCACGATGTCCACACCGGCCCGGGCCTGCGTCAGGGCCTGTTGGACCAGCACCTCGACCGTTTCGTCGTTCATGATGTAGCCGCCCTCGGCCGGATCGGGGTGCAGCAGGCCGTCCTGGCCGTGGCTGGTGTAGGGGTCCAGCGCCACATCGGTCATGATGCCGAGCCCGGGCTGGGCCGTTTTGAGCGCCTGCACCACGCGGGGCACCAGACCGTCCGGGTTGAGCGCCTCGCGCCCGTCCGGCGTCTTGAGCGAGGGGTCGATCACCGGAAACAGGGCCATCACGGGGATGCCGAGCGCCACGCATTCCGCCGCCACCGGCAGCAACTGGTCGAGGCTGAGGCGTTCCACCCCCGGCATCGAGGGCACGGCTTCGCGCCGGCCCTGGCCGTCGAGCACGAACACCGGGTAGATCAGGTCGTGCGGACTCAGTCGGTGCTCGCGCACCAGGTTGCGGGTGTACGCGTCGCGCCGCAGGCGGCGGGGGCGGCCGAGGGGGTAGGGTGCGGGCTGGATCATGGCAAAAGTGTACTTGGGGCTTTGGGCGTGCCCGGTGTCCGCTAGGTGACACGCTTTCGGGCCCGAGAGGCTTTCTGCGGCCTGTTCGGCCACGCTGGCCGGACGGGCCCCGTTGATTCGATCCCGGATTTTTGGTAAATTCAACCCCGGGCGTTTACCGCCCCCCGCTTTTCCTCCCTGAGCGGGGCCTTGATGTGTGACAGCAAATAGGCTTGAACCCCAGCCCTCGGGCTGGGGTTTTTTTTGGCCTAAACTCGTTCCATGCTGTGGGTCAAGTCGTTTCACATTGTTTTTGTGGCCAGTTGGTTCGCCGCGTTGTTTTACCTGCCGCGCATCTTCGTCAACCTGGCGATGGTGGCGCCCGGGTCGGTGGCCGAGCGGGATCGTCTGTTGCTCATGGCGCGCAAGCTGCTGCGCTTTGGCACCTGGCTGGCGGTTCCGGCGCTGGGTCTGGGTCTGTGGCTGTGGCTGGGTTATGGCATCGGCTACGGGCCGGGCAACGGCTGGATGCATGCCAAGCTGGCGGTGGTGGTGCTGGTGATCGGTTACCACGCGCTCTGCGCCCGGCTGCTGCGCCAGTTGGCCGCCTCCGGGCCCCCGCGCAGCCATGTCTGGTTCCGCTGGTTCAATGAATTTCCGGTGCTGCTGCTGGTGCTGGCGGTGATCCTGGTGGTCGTCAAGCCCTTCTAGCGGCTGCCGCGCTGATGCACAAGACTTCAGCCTGGCCGCTCTCCCTGATTTACATCGCGCTGGTGGTCTACGCCAGCCTGTACCCCTTTGCCGACTGGCGGGCCCAGGGCGTGGCGCCCTGGGCGTTCTTGCTCGCGCCCTTGCCGCGCTACTGGTCCGGCTTCGATGTGGCGGTCAACGTGGCCGGTTACGTGCCCCTGGGTTTTCTGCTCACGCTGGCGGCTTTGCGCAGTGCCGGGATGCGTTTCCCCAGGGCCACTGCCGTGGCGCTCGGCGGTATCCTCTCGCTCGGGATGGAGGCCTTGCAGAACCACCTGCCCGCCCGCGTCCCTTCCAACGTGGACCTGTTGCTCAACGTGGTCGGGACCTGGGTCGGCGCGGCGTTGGCCAATGGCATGGAAGCTCTGGGCTGGCTGGGGCGGTGGAGCCGCTTTCGCGCCCGCTGGTTTGTCAGCGAGGCCCACGGCGGACTGGTCCTGCTGGCCCTGTGGCCCCTGGCCTTGCTGTTTCCTGCGGCAGTTCCATTCGGGCTGGGGCAGGTTCGGGAGCGGATGATGCAGGCGCTGACGACCGCGCTGGAGGGCACGCCCTGGCTGGAGTGGTTGCCGTTTCCCCAGGGTGCCTGGCCGGAACTTTCGCCCGGGATGGAATGGCTGTGTGTGGTGCTGGGGCTGTGGATTCCCTGCCTGCTGGTGGGCTGCATGGTTCGCCGCCCCGGACGCCGAGCGATCGCGGGGGCTCTGGTGCTGCTGGCTGGCCTGGCTGCCAGCGCACTGTCGGCGGCGCTGAGCTACGGCCCCGAGCATGCCTGGGCCTGGATCGGTCCGCCGGTTCGCGTCGGGCTGCTGGTGGCCCTGGGGCTGGCTGCGGCGGCCCTGCCAGCCCCGCCCCGGGTCTGCGCTGCGCTGCTGTTGCTGGCGCTGGGGGCCTACCTGCCCTTGCTGAATCAGGCGCCCACCACGCCCTATTTCGCCCAGACGCTGTCGGACTGGGAGCAGGGCCGCTTCATCCGTTTCAACGGCCTGGCTTTGTGGCTGGGCTGGCTATGGCCGTACGCCGTGCTGCTGTATGTTTTTGGCCGCATCGTGGCAAGGGACCCGAAAAATTAGAATCGGGGCATGTCCACCGATTCAATGCCATCCGCCGCGGATGGGGCTGCCCGGAGCGCACAGGGCCCGGAAGCATCCTATTACCAGCGCCATATCTTCTTTTGCCTCAACCAGCGCACTTCGGGCGAGGATTGCTGTGCCCAGCATGCGGCGCAGCAGGCCTTCGACCACTGCAAGGCCCGGGTCAAGGCGCTTGGGCTGGCGGGTCCAGGCCAGGTGCGGGTGAACAAGGCGGGCTGCCTGGACCGGTGTGCGGCCGGCCCGGTCGCCGTGGTGTACCCCGAGGCCGTGTGGTACAGCTACGTCGATGTGCAGGACATCGACGAGATCGTGGACAGCCACCTGCTCCACGGGCGCGTGGTGCAGCGCTTGTTGACGCCGCCCCACCTCGGACGCTGAGAGGGCTGCGGGGCCGTATGCCTTCCGGCATGGGGCTCCTGTACCGGTCCATGAACAACCGGGTTGGCGCGCCGGCCGCGACCGACCGAACTGGAGCAGGGTGTTGATCGTTTTGAAGCGGATGTTGTGGATCGGGCTGGCCGTGATCGGCGGGTCGGCCGCTGCACAAGGGGTGCAGCCCCCCGAAATGGCCGCCCGGTCGTATGCGCTGGTGGATGTCAGCGCCAACCAGATCCTGGCGCAAAAGGACATCGACGCGGCGGTGGAACCGGCTTCCCTGACCAAGCTGATGACCGCGTATCTGGTGTTCGAGGCGCTTCGCAGCCGCAAACTGGACCTGAAGCAGACCCTGCCGGTGAGCGAGCGTGCCTGGAAAATGCCCGGATCGCGCATGTTCATCGACCCCAAGATGAAGGTGCCGGTGGAGGACCTGCTCAAGGGCATGATCGTGCAAAGCGGCAACGATGCCACGGTTGCCCTGGCCGAAGGCCTGGCCGGATCGGTGGAGCGGTTTGTGCAGTTGATGAATGACCAGGCCCGCCTGCTGGGCATGCGGGGCACGTCCTACCGCAACCCGGAAGGGCTGACGGCGGTGGGCCACCTGACCACGGCGCGCGATCTCAGCGTGCTGGCGGTGCGCTTGATGCAGGAATTCCCGGAATACGTGGGGTATTACGCGATCCGCAAATACCGCTACGAGGGTACGCCCGCTGCCAACGACAGCAACCGCAATCTGTTGCTGTTTCGTGATCCGTCGGTGGACGGCCTCAAGACCGGGCACACCGAGGCGGCGGGCTACTGCCTGATTGCCACCGCCCGCCGCGAGGCTCCCGGGCTGCCCCTGGTGACCGAAGGCGGTGTGACGCGCGGCGGGCGGCGCCTGTTGTCGGTCGTGCTCGGTGCGGCCAGCGACAACGCGCGCGCCGCAGAGTCGCAGAAACTGCTGAACTGGGGATACACCGCCTATGAGGCGGTGCGGTTGTTCGATGCCAACCAGTCGGTGGTCACGCCACCGGTCTGGAAAGGGCAGGAGGCGACGGTGCGGCTGGGCCGTTCCCAGGCCATCGTGGTAGCGGTGCCGGCGGGCTCTGGCGGCAAGCTCACGACCCAGGTTCAGCGCCCCGATCCCTTGGTCGCACCCTTGGGCAAGGGCCAGGCTGTCGGCGTGCTCAAGGTCAGCCGCGATGGACAACCTGTGGCCGATGTGCCCCTGCAGGTGCTCGACGG
>VERU01000228.1 GCA_018882485.1 Rhodoferax sp.
GCCCTGCGGGCCTCGCAATGACGAGAAGAGGCCCGCCATGGCAAGAGACGGACCGCGATGTTGGGAGAAGGCCCGCGATGACGATGCATCCGTCATCGCGAGCGAAGCGCGGCGATCTTCAGCCCATGTGCAAACCACCGTTGACCGAGAAGTCGGCCCCGGTGGCATAGCCGCCCTCTTCGCTGGCCAGCCAGGCGACGATGGAGGCGATTTCGCTGGGTTCACCCAGGCGCTTGACCGGGATGGTGCCAATAATCTTCTCGAGCACATCCTCACGAATGGCCTTGACCATGTCGGTGCCGATGTAGCCGGGGCTGACGGTGTTGACGGTCACGCCCTTGGTGGCGAGTTCCTGGGCCAGCGCCATGGTGAAGCCGTGCATGCCAGCCTTGGCGGCCGAGTAGTTGGTCTGGCCGGCCTGACCCTTTTCACCGTTGACGGACGAGATGTTGATGATGCGGCCCCAGCCCTTCTCCACCATGTCGGAGACCACCTGCTTGGTGACGTTGAACATGGAGTTCAGGTTGGTCTCGATCACGGCGTCCCAGTCCTGGCGGGTCATCTTGAGGAACATGCGGTCCTTGGTGATGCCGGCGTTGTTGACCAGCACGTCGATGCTGCCATGCTCGGCCTTGGCCTTCTCGAAGGCCTGCACGGTGGAGTCCCACTCGGCGACGTTGCCGACACTGGCATGGAAGGTGTAGCCCAGGGCCTTCTGTTCATCGATCCACTTCTGGTGGTCGCGGGTCGGGCCGCAGCCGGCAATGACCTTGAAGCCCTCCTTGTGCAGGCGCTGGCAGATGGCGGTACCGATGCCGCCCATGCCGCCGGTGACGTAGGCTACTTTCTGGCTCATGATGTGTGCTCCTCAGGGTTGGTGATGGGAATGGTGACGGGAATCAGCGCTCGAGCGTGAGCGCCACGCCCATGCCGCCGCCGATGCACAGCGCGGCCAGGCCCTTGCGGGCATTGCGGCGTTGCATTTCGTGCAGCAGGGTGACCAGGATGCGGCAGCCGGAGGCGCCGATGGGGTGGCCGATGGCGATGGCACCGCCGTTGACGTTGACCCGGGCCGGATCGATGGCCAGCGCCTGGTTGACGGCGCAGGCTTGCGCCGCAAAGGCTTCGTTCAGTTCGAACAGGTCGACATCGTCCGCTTTCCAGCCGGCACGGGACAGCGCCTTCTGCGACGCCGGCACCGGGCCCATGCCCATGGTGGCCGGGTCCAGGCCACTGGTGCCGAAACTGGCAATGCGGGCCAGCGGCGTGAGGCCCAGCGCGGCCGCCCGGGCTTCGGACATGACCATCACGGCGGCCGCGCCGTCGTTGATGCCGGAGGCGTTGCCAGCGGTCACGCTGCCGGCCTTGTCGAAGGCCGGACGCAGGCCGGCGAGCGCCTCTGCGCTGGTCTTCTTGTTGATGTACTCGTCGGCGTCGAACACCACGGGATCCCCCTTCTTCTGGGGAATGTGGACGGGCACGATCTCGTCCCTGAACCTGCCTTCGGCCTGCGCGGCAGCCGCCTTTTGCTGGCTGGCCAGGGCCAGGGCGTCCTGCATGTCGCGGGTGATGCCGTGGGCCCGTGCGACGTTTTCGGCGGTGATGCCCATGTGGTACTGGTTGTAGACGTCCCACAGGCCATCGACGATCATGCTGTCGACCAGCTTCCAGTCGCCCATGCGCTGGCCGTCCCGGCTGCCGGGCAACACATGGGGCGCTGCGCTCATGTTTTCCTGTCCACCGGCAATGACGATGTCGCTGTCGCCCCAGGCGACAGCCTGGGCGGCCAGCATCACGGCCTTGAGGCCGGAGCCGCAAACGGCATTGATGGTCAGGGCCGGGGTTTCCTTGGCCAGTCCGGCCTTCATCATGGCCTGACGGGCGGGGTTCTGGCCAGAACCCGCCGCCAGCACCTGGCCCAGGATGACCTCGCCGATCTGGTCCGCAGCGACGCCACTGCGCTGCAACAGGGCCTGGATCACGGTGGCACCGAGCTCGGGGGCCGGGATCCTGGCCAGCGACCCGCCGAATTTACCAACCGCCGTGCGAGCGGCACTCACGATCACGATGGATGTCATGTCAGGTCTCCTCTGTGTGCGAAAAATGGACTGCGGGGCCGTCCGTGCGCGGGGTCGTCAGGCCTTGGCCTTCACATAGCGGCCCGGGGCCGGCTCGATGGCCTTGTAGGGTCCGCGCCCGTAAGTCTTGGGTGCTGCCACCTGCTTGCCGGCGTGCGACTTGAGCCAGCCAGACCAGTCGGTCCACCAGCTGCCGGGGTGTTCGGTGGCATCCTGGATCCAGTCATCGACCTTGGCCGGAAACCGGTTGGCCGGGCCGATCCAGTGGCTGCGCTTGCCCGCCGCCGGCGGGTTGATGACGCCGGCGATGTGGCCCGACGCGCCCATCACGAAGCGCTTCTTGCCGGGCAGGTGCTGCGTGCTGGCGTAGGCCCCCCCGATGGGAACGATGTGGTCCTCGCGCGAGCCATACAGGTACACCGGCATGTCGAGCTTGCCAAAGTTGATCTTCTGGCCGCACACCGTGGCCTGGCCCGGCTTGCACAGACGGTTCTCGAGGTAGGTGTTGCGCAGGTACCAGGCGTAAAAGGGTCCGGGCAGGTTGGTGGAGTCGCTGTTCCAGTACAGCAGATCGAAAGGGGGCGGGGTCTCGCCCTTGAGGTAGTTGCCCACCACATAGTTCCAGACCAGGTCGTTGGGACGCAGGAAGCTGAAGGTGGACGCCAGATCCTGTCCCTTGAGCAGTCCGCCCTTGCCCATTTCGAGCTCTCGGTACTTCACGAAGGCTTCGTCGATGAAGACATCCAGCACGCCGGTGTCGGTGAAATCCAGCAGCGCGGTAAGGAAGGTCGCACTGCCGACCGGCTTCTCGCCCCGCGCTGCCAGCACGGCCAGTGCCGTAGCCAGGATCGTGCCACCGACGCAGAAGCCCAGCGCGTTGATGGTGGGCGCGCCCGTGATCTCGCGGGTGACCTCGATGGCCTTGATGGCAGCGTCCTCGATGTAGTTGTCCCAGGTCTTGGTGGCCAGCGAGGCGTCCGGGTTGCGCCAGCTGACCACAAAGGTGCGGTGCCCCTGGCTCACGGCGTAGCGGATGAAGGAGTTCTCGGGCTGCAGATCGAGGATGTAGAACTTGTTGATGCAGGGAGGCACCAGCAGGAAGGGGCGCTCGTAGACCTTGGCGGTAAGCGGCTTGTATTCGATGAGCTGGAACAGTTCGTTTTCGAACACCACCGCGCCCTCGGTGGTGGCCACGTTCTTGCCGACCTCGAACAGGGTTTCGTCCGTCATGGAGACATGGCCCTGCCGGATGTCGTGCAGCATGTTCTGGATGCCACGGGCGATGCTTTCACCCTGGGTTTCCAGGGCCTTTTTCTGGGCATCGGCGTTCAGGGCCAGGAAATTGCTGGGTGCCGACGCGGCAAGCCACTGCTCGACGCCGAACCGGATGCGGGCCCGCGTCTTGGCGTCACCCTCGGCGGCATCGGCCAGGGCCATCAGGGTGCGGGCGTTGAGCAGGTAGGCAGCCGCCGAAAAGGCCGCCACGGGGTTGTCGGCCCACGCCTTGGCTGAAAAGCGCCGGTCCTTGACGGGGGGGGTGCCGTGGAGGGACTGGGTCCAGAGCTCCATGGCGTCCTTGAGGTACTGCTGCTGCAGCGTCTGGAGCTTGTCGGGAGAAAAATGCACAGCCGGGAGGTTGCCCGCCGCGGGGGGGTGCTGCCCGGTGAGTCCGCCCAGGTCCAGGTTCTGAAACGACTGGAAGGTCTTGGCCCACCCTTCGGCCAGCGCCTGCTGGAAGTGTTCGGCCGTTTGTGCCCATAATGGCTGTGCGTGCTGCGTCACAGGTGTCCCCTCGGTTGCTGACCATTCGATCCGGAATCAGTATCGCAGGTCGCACCTTCGGCAAGCTGACATCGATCCAGTCGCGGGTTCCGGGGCTTACCTCACATGTACATCGTCGCAATCGCCTGGCTGTATGTCGCCGTTCTGATGGCTGTGGCCGAGGCCACCGGACCTCAGGGCAGCGTGCTGGGTGCGCTGGTCACCCTGGTGCTGTATGGGCTGCTGCCCCTGGCCATCGTGCTCTATGTGATGGGGGCCCCCGCACGACGACGCGCGCTGCGGGCCCGGGAGCAGGCGGCCTCAGTGGCCGGCAACACGCCAGATGCAGGCGGCCAGCCGGCCGCTGGTGCGGTCCCTTCGGTGGGAAAAGAACCGTGAGCCCTGCGTGACCGTGCACCAACCGGGGGAGCCGTCATTGCCGTGAACCGCCCCGACGCCCAGCGCCCTCAGGCGGTCCCGGGCCAGACCTGGCAGATCGGCCCACCATTTGTTGTCCGGCAGACCGGGCCGAGACCTGAAGTGGCGATCGGCATCGGGCTGGGCCGTGAGGAAGGCATCGCGCACATCGGCGCCGACCTCGAAGGCTTCGGGTCCGATGCAGGGGCCCAGCCATGCTATCAATTGAGAAGCATCAAATCCAGTCTGGTCAAGGCCTGGGGCCCTAAATGACTGTATAAACTGCTCCAGAATTCCGTGCCCCCCGGAACCAGCCAGTCCACGCCAGCCGGCGTGCGCCGCGCCCACCCGTGAGCCGCATCGGCTGGCCACCAGAACCGGCAGGCAGTCGGCCACCAGCACGGTGCAGGCCAGGGCGACACGGTCGGTGACGGCTGCATCGGCCACCGCGCCATCGGGCAGGTCCGGCCCCAGCCACTGCACCTTGCTGCCATGCACCTGGGTCAGGAACACAGGGCGAGCGCCGATCGCGCGGGCGAGCCGCTGCCGGTTGGCCGCCACGCTGTGCGGTTGATCCTCCACATGCGACCCGAGGTTGAAGCTGTCGAACGGGGCAAGCGAGACACCGCCCTGCCGCGACGTGACGCAAGCCCGAACGCCGGGGGGAAGGGGCCAGTCGGGCACCAGCACACCGGGCAGATCCGGCGCACCGGCAGAGAGGGCTCCAGCGCGAGCGACATCGGTCATGATAGGCTTGAGCATAGCTGTTACCGAACCGCAGCCCCCCGCACGG
>VERU01000229.1 GCA_018882485.1 Rhodoferax sp.
TCTGGGGGAACATCGGGATGCGGTCATGAAAGACATTCTGAGCCTAACCGATGGCGAGATTGATCGCCTCGCGAAGGCAGGCGCCTTCGGTGTGCCAAAGCCCCCCGCACACAGGCCGACAAAGCACGAAAGCGACGTGCGAACCGTGATCGATTGAGCAGTTGGAAGCCCGCATGCCTGATATCCGGAACCACTCGCTGTACGCCGTCAACACCTACTCGTACACGCTTCGCGAAACGGCACCTGACTGCGTCCGCAAGCTGGCTGCACAGGGTTTCCGCGAGTTCGAGTTGATGATGTATCCAGGGCACTTGTGGCCTCAGCACATGGATGGTGCAGCGAGGGCTTCGTTCCGGGACTATCTGCGCGGGGAAGGTCTGTCTATCCGGACGATCAATATGCCCAACGTGGATCTCAACATCGCTGCGGCGACCGTCGAGATGCGTGAGATGACACTGGGACAGCTTCGCCGGTTCATCGCCCTGGCAGGCGATCTGGGGGCAGGGGGCATTGTGCTCGGGCCTGGCAAGGCGAATCCCTTGCTGCCGATGGCAACGTCAGCAATGACGGACTACTTCCATGCCGCCCTGCGCGAACTTGTGCCGCTTGCACAGCAGTGTGGCACCTCAGTCCTGATCGAGAACATGCCTTTCGCATTCCTTCCGCGCATTGAGGAACTGCTGGCCGCAATGGACCAGTTCGGAGACCAGGGCATCGGCGTGGTGTACGACCTCGCAAATGGCCACTTCATCCGGGAAGACATCGCCATGGCCATCCGACGAATCGGGTCGCGCTTGAAGGTGCTGCACGTTTCGGACACTTCGCACGCGGTCTATCGCCATGACGCCGTCGGACTCGGTACGGTCGACTTTTCCGTGGTGCCGGCCGCCCTGCGCGAGATCGGTTTCAGTGGCCGTCCGGTGCTGGAGATCATCGACCTGGACCCGGATGTCAGCATTCCGCGCAGCGTGCAGTCTCTCTGCGCGATGGGTTGGGGTGCTGCCTGAACGGCCCGCACTGATGCACTCTGCAGCCGCGAGCACTCGGGGCATTCGCTGGATGACCCTGGCGATGAGCGTGTTCATGGTCAACGATGCGATCGTGAAGACACTCAGTGTGTCGCTGCCCGTCGGCCAACTCGTGCTCGTCCGCGGCCTCTTCGCGGTTGCGTTCGTCGCGCTGGTCAGCCGCGGCGCGATGCTTCGGGCCGCCGCCGGAGCACCCGGTCCGATCTGGACAAGGCGCACCATCGGACTGGTGATTCTGCGAGGTGTGCTCGAAGGCATTGCCACCCTGGCGTACATTGTTTCGTTGTTTCACCTGCCGTTGCCCAGCGCAGCTTCGATCAACATGGCCGCCCCGCTGTTCCTGACCGTGATCGCCGCGACTTGGCTCAAAACCCCGGTAAACCCCATGGGCTGGTTGGCCACGATGACGGGATTTGCGGGTGTACTCCTGATCATTCAGCCCAGTGCCGACAGCTTCAACGCATGGGGTTGGTTGTGCCTGACCAGTACCGTAGTGCAAGCCGTCAGGGATCTCATGACGCAGCGTATCCCGCCCGATGTTCCGTCTCAGGCAATCACGCTTGTGGTTGCCATGTCCGTGACCGCTGGCGGGGCATTCATCGGTATGTGGCAGGATTTTCAACCCTTGACCATCCAGGCCGTAGCCTTGATGGCGGGAGCCGGCTTGTGCATTGCCATAGGCTACTACTGCCTGGTGATGGCCACCCGGGTGGGCGACCCCACTGTGGTTGCGCCGTTTCGATACAGCGGTCTGCTTCTTGCGCTGGTACTGGGGTGGCTGATGTGGGACGACGTGCCCAACACGATGGCGTGGCTCGGCATCGCACTGCTTCTTTCAGCGGGCGCCTACTTGCTGAGGACGGTTCGGCCTCAGGCTGGCACATCCGTGCGTTAACCACCTGCTCCGGCAGGACCACCAGTTCACTCAAGGCGCTCGCCGTTCTGAACTCCGGCGTCACCGGTCCAATGGAGCGCTCAGACGGCGCTGCAGCAAGAGGGTGATGGCCGCGCCCAGTGCCAGGAAACCCACCGCTGCTGCGGCGAACACCCAACCTGGCCCCAAGTTCGCGACGCCGAACGCGGCCAGGGACACCCCGGCACTTTGACCCACAAAGATGGCCGCCGTGAAGATGCTGACGGCGGACCCGCTCGAGCCCGGCGCCAGTTGTGTGGCCTCCACCTGCAGCGTGTTGTGCAATGTGTAGAAGCCGAATCCCATGACGCAGCAAGCAACAAAGGCCCACTGCCATTGCGGCATGACCGCCAGCATTGCAAACGACGTGGTGACGATGGTCCCGCCAATGGCAGGCAACTGCGTGCGCGGGACCTTGCGCAAAAGGAGACCGGCGCAACGACTGAACAGGAATCCACCTGCGCCAAAAGCCCCCGCACACGTACTGGCCAACCCCAGTGACAGGCCGAAACGCTGATGCAATACAGTGGGAACAACCGCAAGGCACCCGATGCCCATCGCCGCTTCCACGCAGGCTGCACCGAGGATCGTCCACGACCAAGGGCGTACCAGCATCCGATGAATGCCGCCTGGGGCCCGGACAGTGGTTGTTCCGTGAGAATGCATTCGTCTGCCAACGAGGCAGGCAATGGTTCCCAACAAGACTGCGACCATCACGAAAGGCACGCGCCAGTTCGACCACTGTGTGACCCACCCGCCGACCATCGGTCCGAGTGCCAAGCCCATCACGGTGACGCCCGCAACCCTGGCCAGCATTTGCTGTCGCTGTTCGGGAGGCGCCATATCGGAGACTGCTGCCACGGCCAACGGAAGTATGGCGGCAGCCGTGGCCCCCATTGCCGCTCGCGCCAGCACAAGCCCGCCAAAACTGGAGGCGGCTGCTGCAGCAATTGCCGCACAAGTGCACATTGCGCAGGCGATCGTGATGATGCGCAGCTTTCCAAACCGGTCACCCAACGGGCCATAGACAAGTTGCATCACGCCGTAGGCAATGGCGTAAGACGAGACTACTGCGGCGGCATCCAACGTGTTGATTCCGAAACTGAGCGCCAGTGCCGGGAGCATCGCGTCGCAGATTCGGGTAGAGATCAAACTGACCAGGCCTGCGACAGCGAGCAGAGGCACGAGCGCCTTGGTCCCAGGAAACTGGTGGTGCGTGGTAGGTTCTGGGTGGTGCATCGTACTGGCGCCGTCCGCCTCCCAGGGCCTGACAATCATCGTCGACGAAGGGGGTGCCGGGACGTCGCAATTGGTAGCCAAACCGACGGGTCAGTTTCGCGCCATTCGCTGCCCGCATTATCGCAATTGGAGTGCCGCGCCGTTACCTTGTTGTAGGTGGATCACCGGCTTCTCGCTTCGTGCCCGTTGTGGGCTGCGCTGCCTGGCGGCAACGGAGAGAAGACTTCAGGCATTTGGCGACTGTTTGAACACTCGGCTCTCGTGAGGCGCGCCACGGATCGACACCACCCGCTTTGTCAGCAATGCTGACAGTTTTGCGATCGTCACCCTTCACGACGCCATCGGAACACCTGCAAGTGCGGTATTGACGTTGCGCTCCGCCACAAACCGGCGCAGCATTCGTACCTTCAGGTTCCCACTGGCTGAGTCAGCCCGGTCGATGCCCGTTACCGCATCGCCCCCGCCCGTCCATCGGGCACCCACACCGGCAAGATCTCCTGCAAGCCGGTGGCCGCAAGGCCTGGAGATATCGATGGTTCCCCTGCGGCAACCTTTCCCGCACTCTCCTACGACGATGGCTCTGCGCCAACCGCGTCGTCACTACCCGGCGCCAGCCAGTAGTGACGACGCGCAAATTGCCAGCAGCGCCAACGACTTACGTCGGCTTTTGCCCATGGCGAACCCACGTGACGGGCTCCCCGCGCGTCAAAACCGCAGACCGTGCAATGCGATCTGCAGCCGCTTCCGACCTGCCCATGGCAGGCCGCGTCAACCCCGTGCCATCTCGGCACACCAGCGAGCCCTGGACAACAAGAGCTCAACCCGATGCACACGCTTCCAGCAGGAAGCGCCATCGGCGCCAAGACGGGTGCAGCCGTGGCAACCACCCATGGTGGACTCACTGCACAAATCGGGCGTGGTGTCCCGAGTCCCTTGCAGTTCCTTGGACGCCCAGGCGTTCGGGACGGACAGAAACACTTACCGGACATGACTACACCAGCGACAGCAAACGGATACCCCTGCGCAACGGACCAATGAAAGGAGGGACGACGAAGGACCCGAACAGACAGACCATGATGCCGCAGCAGTTGGATGCGGCCCTGCCGTTGCTGACGGTCTCGCCATGGCGCGTGATGGTGTGGCCGTTCGAATTGCCGCTTTGGCACCCCTGCTATTGTTGCTATTCCTGCTATTCCTGCCGCTGTTGGGACTCGTTTCCGTCTTCTTGGGCCGCTGAATAGCAGGAATAGCAGCAATAGCAGCCCCCACAAAGCCGTGAAACTCAACGTCGGTCTGGCGAGGGCGGCCCCGCCAACAACGCCGGATTGACCAGGACATACCGCCGCCGCCCCTGCGTCTCCACGCGCGCCCTTCCCCGCTCCGCCAGAGTCGCCAGAGCGGACTTCAACTGCCGGCTGTCGCGAACGCACGCCGGCCCGAACTGGTAGACCCGCGTGGTCGCGATGCGTGAATCGCCCGTCGCGCGCGCCTCCTGCACCAGCCAGGCGTCCAGCCGGATCGCGGCGGCCTGGCTCGGCGAGTGGTCCAGGTCAGCCAGCAGCCTGCGCGCCTCGTGCAGATGCCAGCAGACAATTTGCTCCGCGCCCAGCACATGCGCGATGTCGATCATGCCGACTGGTCCATGCTCCAGCGAATGGAACAGTCCGGCCATGCGGGCCACGTTCTCCGCGGCCTTCGCCGCCACATCGCGTACGTCGTGGTATCTGCCGCCTGGCCCAAGCTCCGCCTCGATGCGGTCGTGTATCCGCACCCAGGCCGCATGGGCTACGGGTGCGAAGTCCAGTAACGCTGGCGCCAGACCTCCCAGC
>VERU01000003.1 GCA_018882485.1 Rhodoferax sp.
GACTTGGGCTGCGCAGACCCAGCGGTGGATTCCTCGGCCTGGCCACAGGCATTGCATCAGGCAAGAGGGACGTTCTGATGGTCCTGCGTCCAACACGTGCTGTTGCCGCTCCGCGAATTTTTTCAACGATGTCACTGGCCATTGCGGTCAGTCCATCAACGACCCCGGACCGAGGCTTGGCGACAAAATCAACCGCTCCCAATGCCAAGGCACGCAGGGTCACTTCCGCTCCACGTTCCGTCAGCGTCGAGATCATCACGACCGGCATTGGCCTCAATCGCATCAATCTCTCCAAGAATTCCAGACCGTCCATGCGAGGCATCTCAACGTCCAGAGTGATCACATCCGGGTCTGATTGACGGATCAATTCACGTGCGTCAATCGGATCTCTGGCAACACCGACGCACTCCATATCGCCTTGACGATTGATGATGGCGGCGAGCATGCTCCGCACAACCGCTGAATCGTCAACCACAACTACTCGTATCATCGTCAGCAAGACTGGTTATCAGAACAGATCGACCGATCCACCACGGATCAACGTCGAAGCATTCGCCTCCCTCAAACGACGCTCTTCAGCGGCCAACGTGTCAGGACCGACGCTAGCCAGTCGCTTGACCAGCGCCCTACCGGAGACCGGAAAAAAGCAGACCCTGCGCGGGTGTACATCCAGTACGTCCTGCGAGATAACAGGAATCCTTTCGGCGGCCAAATAGTCCAGCACAAACCGAGTATTCCTCTCGCCCACATTCATGGTGGTGAAACCCGCCACCACCTGCGCTCCACCAAAAATCTTGGCTTGAAGGTCTTCCCTCCTCGCGCCTTGCTTCATGAGCGCATTGATGAGCAGCTCCATGGCATACGACCCATAACGACCCAATCCGTCACCCCCCCCGTCGGGCAGCATGAAGTGGTTCATTCCGCCCGATTGGGTTCTGGAATCCCAGATGCACGCCGCCACGCATGAGCCCAGAACCGTGGTGATCAGAAGATCTTCGGCCGACACGAAGTATTCGCCGGGCAACACCTTGACGGCGATGTACTGGAAATGATGGTCATCGTAAAAAAAGGAAGCCTCACAGTCACCCCGGGGCTGCATCTTGAGTTCAGCAATCCTGGCGGATCGAGAGACTACGCTGCCGCTAGCGACGCTCATACACCGTCTTGCCCTGGAGAACGAAAATGTCGCGCGCGTCACTGAAATTTTCAGCATGCCCGACGAAGAGCAGTGCACCAGGCTTCATGACTCGATGTATCCGCTCGAGTACTTGCCTCTGTGTCTGGAAATCGAAATAGATCATCACATTCCGACAGAACACAGCGTCGAACAGTTCAGTAATCGGCCAGCCGTCACGCACAAGATTGATATTTACGAATTCGATCATCTGACGAACTTCGGGTTTGATTCGAACGAGCCCTTCATTCGCTCCCTTTCCACGCAGAAAGAACTGCCGCACCTGTTCCTGACTCAGTCCACGCAGTCCATCGACTCGATATACGCCTCTGGTCGCGGTCGCCAGAACCTTGGAATCAATGTCGCTGGCAATGACTTTGACATGGGGGACAGAACCGAGCGTCTCGACTGCAGTCATCGCAATGGAGTACGGCTCCTCTCCGGTGGAGGCTGCGCTACACCAAATTCGAGTGGAACCATGCCCCTGCCTGCGACGAAGGTACTGGGACAAGACCTCGAAATGATGACGCTCCCGGAAGAATGCTGTGAGATTTGTCGTCAGCGCATTGACAAATTCTTGCCACTCCTGTTGGTCCTGCCGTTCCAACCATGCCAAGTAGGACTGAAAGCTCTGGAAACCGGTCTCACGCAATCGTCGTGCCAATCGGCTGTACACCATGGCTTGTTTGCCATCGTGCAAATTGATGCCAGCTCGCTCGTAAATCAGAGCTTTCACTCTTTGAAAATCAGCCTGAGTCCACTCAAACTCGCGCTCGGTCAAATCCATGTCGTGCTCAACCACCACGGAATGCGAGTAGCGATTCATCCACAAAGATCACAGCGTCTTCGAGAAAGGCGCGCATGAAGGTTATCGCTCAAGCAGACACAGCCATGCTGGGACTCAGCATCAACTTTTCGATGTCAAGCAAGATGACCATGCGAGGCCCTATCGAACCCAGACCCACCACAGCATCCTGCTCTATGGAAGTATCCAATGCAGGTGCAGGCTGGACGCTTTCAGCGGCCAGTTCAACGACATCGCTGACCGAGTCAACGACGGCGCCCAATATGCGGCCCGAGAGGTTGAGAACCACCACAATCGTGGACCCACCGTAGTGGACCGAAGGACACGCAAATCGAATACGAAGGTCTACCACAGGAACGATGGTGCCGCGCAAGTTAATGACACCCTTCACAAAAGGGGGAGCATCAGCAACACGCGTAGGTGACTCATAGCCCCGCAGTTCCTGAACCTTCAGAATATCGATTCCGAACTCCTCTTGATTCAGCCGGAACGTCAAGTACTCGCGTTTGCTCTTCATCAAATCAAATCTCTCTTTGCTGTTCAATCAGATCAACAGCTGCTCAGCCAGCCAGTGCCCCACGGCGAACCAGTGCGACCGTATCCAAAATCAGTGCGACCTTGCCATCGCCCAAAATCGTCGCTCCTGATACGTTTCGAACTTTTCGATAATTCGTTTCAAGATTTTTGACCACGACCTGCTGCTGACCCAAGAGTTCATCCACCAGCAATGCCACTCGACGACCTTCCGCTTCGATCACGACCATGATGTCACCGGATTCCTGGTCCTGGCCCCTGGGTACCGAAAAAACCTTTTCCAACTCAATCACCGGCATGTACTCTTCCCTGACACGAACCAAACTGGCGTCATGGCCAATGGTGTTGACGGCCTCGGATTTCACTTTGAACGATTCAACAACCGATGACAAGGGCAGCATGTAGACCTCAGACCCCACCCCGACCGACATGCCGTCCATGATGGCCAATGTCAAGGGCAATCGAACGGACACCACGCTGCCTTGCCCTTATGAGGATTCAACCTCGACCGTGCCGTTCAGCGCAGCGATATTCCGCTTGACCACATCCATGCCGACACCGCGACCGGAAACATCGGTGACTGTTTCAGCGGTTGAGAAACCTGGCGCAAAAATGAGTTGCCAGACCTCAGTGTCCGGCAGGTCATCAGGAACATCCATGCGCCGCTCCCGGGCCTTCGCCAAAATCTTGGATCTTGACATGCCACGGCCATCGTCACGCACCTGAATCACGATGGAGCCACCCTGATGGGCTGCCGACAGGGTGATCGTTCCGTACTCCGGTTTTCCCGCAGCAACCCGATCAGCGGGAAGCTCGATGCCGTGGTCGCAACTGTTGCGCACAAGGTGCGTCAATGGATCCGTGATTTTTTCGACCAGCCCCTTATCCAGTTCCGTTGACTCTCCAAAGGTCACAAACTCGACTTTCTTACCCAGCTTACCAGCCAAATCACGCAACATCCGCGGAAAGCGGCTGAACACCACAGACATAGGAATCATCCGGATCGACATCACAGATTCCTGTAGCTCCCGCGTGTTTCGGTCCAGATCAGCCAAACCAGCCATCATTTTTTGATGGATAGTTGGATCTAGCCCTCGCCCTTGCTGCGCCAGCATCGCTTGGGTGATGACCAGTTCTCCCACCAAATTGATCAATTGATCCACCTTGTTCACGGACACGCGGATCGTCGTCGCCTCCACCGGGCCCGCTATTGCCGATGCTGCGGGACTGGCCTGCGTATTTCCAGGCGACCCAAGAGGCCGTGCAGCACGCGGGGGTGCCTCAGTGGCTGGTGCGCCCGGAGCCCCCTCGAAAAACCCATAAGTGTCCAACGCAGTCGGGCTCGCTCCAGCGCCAGGCGAAGCCGAAGAATCGGTGTGGCTCGCCCAGGGCAAGCGATGGGAATCGTCCGGAAGCTTGGATCGCTCCGCACCACCTTCGGCCGACAGTTCCTTCACCTGGACCTGGTCGCTCGCCACGTGGAATGCCAGCAAATCCACCAAATCATCATTGGACGAGTCCGTTCGAACCTGAAACGTCCACACTCCGTCGGGAGAGACGACTCGGTCTTCAACATGACCCAAACCGGGGATTTCCCTGAACAGTTCCTCCACCGCGGCGGCCACCGACGGATCCTTGACAGGTCCGACCTTCAGTTCAATCGCCCGGACCCCTCCAGCGCGCCCAACGTCAACGGATCGAATCGGATCACCACCCGAATCCAGATGGTGGTGACTTACCGAACCAACTACCGGGCCAGAGCCTGCTCCCTGCTCACCACTCCCGGCAGAAAGCGCCATCATCTGCTGAACCAAGGCACTGGTATCCATCGAGCCCCCGCTGTCTCCTGATTGATGCCGGGTCAACAGTGCACGCGATACATCAGCAGACTGCAGCAGTACATCAACCATCGCAGACGTTGGACGCAACTCCCGCCGCCGCAACCGATCCAGCAACGACTCCATTTGATGGGTCAACGCAGCCACGTCCGAAAATCCGAAGGTCGAAGCCCCTCCCTTGATCGAATGAGCACAGCGAAAAATACCGTTGAGCTCCTCTTCGTCAGCCACATCGGGGTTGAGTGACAGAAGCATCTTCTCCATTGCGTCGAGGTTCTCGGTGGCCTCTTCAAAAAAAATCGGATAGAACTGCTTCAGATCCAACTCGTCAACACCCTCAACGGGTTGGGCAATGTCATTCATTTTTGCCCAACCCCATCATCCGATCGCCGATCCAATGCAAGCTGTTCATCCAACCACCTTCTTGATCACTTCCAGCAAGCGAACCGGATCAAATGGCTTGACCAGCCACCCTGTCGCACCTGCCGCCCGTCCAGCCTGCTTCATCAACTCACTGGACTCCGTCGTCAGCATCAATATGGGGACATTCCTGAACCGAGGGTGCTCCCGCAACTGACGCGTAAGGCCCAACCCGTCAAGCCTGGGCATATTTTGATCGGTCAATACAAGATCGAAGGATTGCGCCTGAGCTTTCTCAAATGCATCCACGCCATCCACTGCTTCAACCACGCGATGTCCTGCGCCGGTCAAGGTGAACGACACCATTTTCCGCATGGAAGGTGAATCGTCTACTGCAAGTATGCTCGCCATGGCTATGACTCCGGATTCAAAAAAAGACATTTCGAAATAAACATCAGAAAAGTTCAATGGATCCGGCATCCATTTCACCTTGGGTAACCGGATTGGGCCGCTGGTCCGCCAAGGGGACGAAAGGTGCGGCTTCGCCATCGTCGCTCCCCATGGAATCGGCCGCCAGCCGATAAGCACAAGCTTTCAGAGTCCGAGTGGTGTGATCGATCAGTTGCGAGGCCAGATCCTGAAATTGGAGTTCAATGACAGCGGCATTCAGTTCACCACGGACCGTGTCCAGGGTCGGGTTATCTGCGAGTTGGGGAACGGAAAGAGCCACACTGGCGGCCGAGAACCGCGACAAAAGGTTTTCCATTGCCTGGCCCAGCAAACGCTCCAACCGAGCCAGGTCGTGGACCACAACCAACAGCGAATCCTGCACCTCCGCGACCAGGTCAACGGGAACCTGCACCAGAGGTACATCGGGCAGAGTGCTTCTGTTCGACATCCAGCCATCCTTTGATCGATCCATTGCAGAAACGCCATGGTCTGCGAAGATCGCGGACAATGATATCGTTGAACATGGAACCCGATGTTGACTCGTTCCGCGTACTCCGGTTGCTGCACCTGGAGGACTCCGACATCGACCACCATCTGGTGCGTCGGGTTCTCGAACTTTCCGGTCTGAAGTGCACCGTGGCTCGGGTTGAATCCCTCGGCCAATTTACTGCGGCGCTCATGGCGAACTCACATGACGCCATACTGGCCGACTACCGCCTGCCAGGGTTCACTGCTGTTGACGCCTGGAACCTGATCGTCGATCAACCAGATCCACTGCCATTTATCCTGGTTTCAGGTGCCATAGGTGAGTCAGCCGCTGTCGAGGCGGTTCAACTTGGCATCAGCGACTATGTCGCCAAAGATGATCTGGGTCGACTGCCTCTCGTACTTCAGAGGTGCATGGATATGGACCGCATCCGCAGAGCCAAACGGCTTGCGGATGCTGAATTGAAGGTCTCGCAGGCTCGTTTGGCTGCTTTAACCGAGCACCTGCAGGCCAGTATCGAACAGGAGCGGGCATCGATCTCAAGAGAAATTCACGACGACATCGGAGGCGCCTTGGCTGCGATCCGCTTTGATCTTTCGTGGGTTGAGAGACACACCACGGATACGGCCACGCTGAATCACTTGCAATCGGCCAACGACATGCTGCAGCATGCGGTCGAAGCCAGTCAGCGAATCATGCGCAACCTCAGACCGGCCATCCTCGAGCAGGGATTGGTCGCATCCGTTCAGTGGCTGACCGAAAGTTTTTCCCGCCGAACAGGAGTCCCCTGCGTGGTCAACGCACCGACGCTGCAAGCCAATCTCGACAAAGAGATTCTGCTGGTCGCCTACCGAACTGCGCAGGAAGCGCTGACCAACATCGCGAAGCATGCCAAGTGCCACAAAGTTTTCGTGGAAATTTCCGACGCCGAGAAAGTGCTGACACTAGAAATCCGAGACGATGGTCGCGGTCTGAGTTCGGAGGATCGGTCCAAACCCCAGTCGTTCGGATTGAAAGGCCTTCAGGAGCGGGCCAGGACCGTCGGTGGCTGGCTGGACATCAGCAGCAAAAAAGGGCTCGGGACTTCCATCATCCTGTCAGTACCCCTGGACCGCACGTCACGCGAGATCGGAGATATCGCGGCATGATCAAAGTTATTCTGTGTGATGACCACGCCATGGTCCGTCGAGGCATTCGCGAGACCCTGACTGAGGCAGTGGATATTCAGGTTACAGGTGAAGCAGGTAGCTATTCAGAGGTCCGGGAACTTATTCGCACCGTTCCCTGTGACGTACTTGTTCTCGATCTGAACATGCCAGGTCGAGGAGGCATGGAAGTATTGGCCAGTCTCAAGGAAACCGGCTCTGCCATCAAGACTTTGGTGGTCTCCATGTTCCCAGAGGACCAATATGCGATTCGCTGCCTCCGTGCGGGAGCTCAAGGGTATCTGAACAAGGCGGGCAATCCAGGCGATCTGGTCGTAGCGGTCAGAACGCTCGCCCAAGGCCGAAAGTATGTGACGCCGGACGTCGCACACATGCTGGTGGAAAGCCTGCGGAGCCCTGAGCTTGAAACACCCCACTCGGCACTATCGGAAAGGGAAATGCAAACTCTGCTGAAAATAGCCTCAGGCAAACGGCTGTCAGAGATCGCAGATGAATTGATGCTCAGCCCCAAGACGGTCAGTGTCTACAGATCCCGTGTCCTTGAGAAACTCAAACTGGGCAACAACGCCGAACTGACCGTCTATGCAATACGCAACGGCTTGGTCTAGATCAACTTCACCATCATTCATCTCTTCACAAACAGGGTGATCGTTCGATCCATCAATTCCATCATCGGCTGATCCAGCAATGGCAACGTAAAGGCCATGGCAACCAACCCCACCGTCAACGTGATCGGAAATCCGACCGCATAAATGTTCATCTGGGGTGCCACACGCGATACGATCCCCAACCCAAGGTTCACGAACATCAACACGGCAATCATCGGCAGCGCAATCCAAAAGGCGCTCGCGAAAAGATGACCGCCCAGACCTACCAGATTTAAGTCTCGCAGAGCCCCTGGAGCCACCTGATCGACCGGGAATGCATCGAAACTCTGGATCACAGCCATCAAGACCGTCAAGTGACCGTTCATGACGACAAACATGAACAGCGTCACCTGGCCAAAGAAGCTGGCCGCTGCGCTGGACTGAGTATTCAGAGAGGGATCGAAAAAAGAAGCGTAGTTGAGCCCCATTTGGAAGCCCACCACCTCGCCAGCCAGTTCAAACGCAGCAAACACCAGCCGGGTGGCAAATCCAATCGCCAAGCCAACTGCAACCTGATGCATCACTGCAGCAGCAGCACGCGAATCCGACAGGGACAGTATGGGCTGAGCCTGCAGACTGGGCTGTGCTGCAACGGCAATCACAAGCGCCAGGCCTATCCTTGCGCGAACGGGGAACGCCTTGGACGAAAAAACGGGAGCTGAAGAAAAAACGGCCAAAACACGCAGAAAGGGCCACAAAATCGGCGTCAACCAATTCATCAGTTGACTCTCTGACAGCAACACCATCGAACCCATCCGGTCTCAGATGATGGCCGCCGGTATCGACTCAATGATGCGACGCAGATATTCAACCAGCAAAGTCAACATCCAGGGCCCGGCCACTGCAAATACCGCAACGGCTGCCACCAGTTTGGGAACAAAAGCCAGAGTGGCTTCATTGATTTGCGTCACCGCCTGAAACAGGCTCACGAGCAACCCGACAACCAGTACTGCCCCCAGTACCGGGGATGAAACCAGCAGCAGCATCAGCAATGCCTCCTGCCCGAAAGTCAAAACCATCTGAGCCGTCATGACATGGCCTCACACGGTGAAACTGGCTGCCAATGAGCCGATCAGAAGGTTCCAACCATCCGCCAATACAAACAGCATGAGTTTGATCGGCAATGCGACCAGCACGGGAGACAACATCATCATGCCCAGCGACATCAGCACGCTGGCAACCACGATGTCAATGACCAAAAAAGGAATGAAGATCATGAATCCGATCTGGAACGCCGACTTCAGTTCGCTGGTCACAAAAGCCGGAATGAGAACCCGCATCGGCGCGGTCTGAGCGGTCAACCCCGTATCCAGCTTGCCCAGGCGCACAAACAGGGCCAGATCTGACTGACGGGTCTGCTTGCCCATGAATTGCCGCATGGGTGCCTCGGCCCGCTCCAGCGCCTGCTCAAACGTCAAAGCATTCCGGGTATAGGGCACGTAAGCTTCGCTGTAGACCTTGTCCAAAGTCGGGCCCATCACAAAGAACGTCAGAAAAAGAGACAACCCGACGATGACCTGGTTGGGCGGCGCAGACTGCGTGCCCAGTGCTTGCCTCAGAAGGGACAAGACAATGACAATCCTCGTGAACCCCGTCATCATTAACAACACGGCCGGCAAGAACGACAGGGCTGTAAAAAACAGCAGCGTCTGGATAGGAACGGAAAAACTCAGGTTGGAGCCACCGTTACCCACCAGCAGCGGCAATTGACCGCCGGTCTGGGCCAGCACCGGGCCGGCCACCACCAGACCCAAAGCGGCGACCCAGCCGCGCCGCTTGGAAGAAGAACCGCAGCCATGGCCTTCATCCACACCCCGGACCGGCACCGGCCTTGGTGGCGACGTTGCAGGCTTCACCGTGATGGCACCTCGGGCGCCAGCGTTGTCGCGTCGCGCGGAGCCGGAACCTGATGCAAGCAGGTGATGCTGCTCTGGGTCACACCCAGGATGAGCCAAACCCGGGCGCTCTCGGGTCCTATTTCGACGGTGACCACCTTTTGCTGCGGCCCTACCGCCAGGGCCGAGATCAACTTTGACGACACCAGGCTCGGCGGCAAACCTCCCAGTCCTCGCCGTTGCAGCCACCGCACGGCGAAGGGAAGCGCCGCCACCAGCGCCAGAAACAACAAGGCCAGTAACAGAGCCTGGGTCATTCGCCGTCAACCTTTGCTGACCCGTCTCAGACGCTCCGAGGGGGTCACCACATCGGTCAGGCGTATGCCGAACTTGTCGTTGACCACCACCACCTCACCCTGGGCGATCAGGTAGCCATTCACGAGCACATCCATCGGTTCGCCCGCCAAGGCATCCAACTCAACCACAGAGCCTTGACCCAACTGCAGAATGTGTTTGATCGGAACACGTGTCCGGCCCAACTCGACGGACAACTGAACTGGAATATCCAGAACCCGGTTGATGTCAGCGACGGGAACATCACTGGACGGCGGCGCCCCGGAGAAGGCTCGGGCAGGCTCCCCGGACAGCACGCCACCCGGCTCCACGCCTTCGGCACTCCGCTGCTCCTGCAGGGCCTCGGCCCAACTCGCCAGGCCCTCGTCTTCGCTGGAAGTTTCTTCAGTTGCCATGTCGACTATCTCCCATCCACGCCATATCGTTACCTCTCAGACTCTTGTCGATTCTGAGCGCATACTTCGCATTGTGCGTGCCATACTGGCATTCAAAAACAGGCACTCCTGCGACGGTGGCCTGGATCGTGGGCTGTCGATCGAGCTCGATGAAATCGCCCGGCTTGATGGCCATCAACTGCTCGATCGTGGCATCGGCCTTGGCCAACTCAGCCACCATCACAACCTCTGCAGCCTGGATTTCCTGGGTCAGCACATTCACCCAACGCCGATCCACTTCCACCGAGTCGCCCTGCGTGGAGGAATACAGCACATCGCGGATCGGCTCCAGCGTGGCGTACGGCATGCAAAAGTGGATCGCGCCCGCAATCTCACCGATTTCAACCTGAAAATGGGTTGAAACCACAATCTCGCTGGGCGTTGCAATATTCGCAAACTGAGGCTGCATTTCAGACCGCTGGTATTCGAGTTCCAACGGGTAAATGCCCTTCCAGGCTTTCTTGTACTCTTCGGTCACCACCCCCAGCAACCGGTTGATGATGCGTTGCTCTGTGGCCGAGAACTCTCTGCCCTCGATACGGGTTTTGAACTTTCCGCCACCCCCGTACAGCATTTCGATGATGCCGAAGACCAGTGCGGGTTCACAAACAATCAAACCGCTGCCGCGCAGCGGCCGAATGGCCATGATGTTGAAGTTGGTCGGAACCGCCAGCTCGCGCAAGAAAGCGCTGTACCGCTGAACAGCGACGGGTCCCAGCGAAATTTCCGGACTGCGTCGAATGAGATTGAACAAACCCACACGCAGGTTACGGGCAAAACGTTCGTTGACGATCTCCATCGAGGGCATACGCCCCCGCACGATCCGCTCCTGGCTCGAGATGCTGTAAGCACGTACCTCGTCGTGCTCCTTCAGTTCCTCGGACAGCTTCTGGCTCTCCCCGGTGACCCCTTCGAGCAGGGCATCGACCTCTTCTTGCGAAAGAAAGGACTCACTCATGGCCTGTGTGCGTGTTATTGGACGATGAAACTCGAGAAGTGAACCGCCCTGACCGGGTTGTCATTGGGGGCAGGCTTTGCAGCGTCTTTCTTTTTAGGTTTCGCCCCCTCCTTCTTGGCCTTGTTGGCACCGTGCGCATCCTCCGGTGGACCAAAAGGCTGTGCTGCGATGGTCAGGATATCCAGCGCCAATTTTTCCTTGCCCTCAATCGCCAGAAGTTCCTCCGATGTACGCTGCGAGACCAGCAGCAAGATTCCGCTACGGATAGAAGGCAGGTAGGGTTTTACCTTTTCGGGCGACTTGGCGTCCAGCAGCTCAAGAGTAATACCCACCTGTGCCACCTTTTCGCCCCCGGGATCGGCCAGGTTCACGACCATGGTCTCAAGAGGCATGAAGGTCGGCGGGCCCTTGGGAGCCGCGTGCACCGCTTCCTGTCCATCTTCTTCGGCCGCGTTCTTCTTGCTCAAGAGGAAAAAAGCGCCACCCCCAACCAAGGCCAGTACCAGGAAGACGACGGCCCCAATGACCAACATCTTCTTGTTCTTGGGTCCACCCTTGCCCGAAGCGTCCGCTTCGGATTTCTCTCCATCCGCCTTGGTAGCCACAACAACCCCTTCATCGCACTGCGAGATGCGCCATTATTGAACATCCCTGCGGCAACATAGGCCGGATCTGCGCCGGAAAACCCTGGCATTCGGCGACATGTCCCGGGATCAAACGAACAAGTCCAGGGATCGGCCCGGTCCGAGGGCGCGGCCAGGAACCACCCGATTAGGCTGGAGTGGAAGGTCAGCGCCACCCGGCACCGTCACACGAAGAGGGGCCCGCCGGGAGCGTTGCCCCCCCGCGCCAGCGTCACTCTGCCGGTCTGACGTGCCAACGGACACACCGGCAAGCACCAGGCCCTCAGAAGCCATAGCCTCTTTCAATTGGGGCAAGGTCTGCTCGAGCATCTGACGAATCTCGGGGACGTCGCTGTTGAAACTCACATCGGCGCGTTCACCGGCCATGGATACACGCACCCCAACCGACTGGTCCCCCAAACCGTCGACCGTCATCTCGGCACTTTGAACACCCTGGGCAACCCAATAGGTGGCTGCGTCCACGTAATCGGTGCCCGTTGCCATCGAACCGGGAACATCCGTGCCAGCCTGGGCCATTTCCACAAAACCCGGCTTTTCAGACGCGGCGGGCGCCTGGCTTCCCGGGTCCTGCACCAAACCGCTGCGGTATGTGGACTGTCCTGAGCCTGAGCGATCGACCGATTTTTCGATCAGATTGCGCCACTCGCCTGCGTACACTGGCATGCCCAGCGCAGGCTCTCGGCTCGCCGCTGGCGCCTCCGGCGCGCGCATCCCCAGGCTTTCGCGCCCGACCATGCCCTGCAAGGTCGAGCGGTGGACATCGCGGCCGGAAGAAGGCCCTTCCAGTACCGCTGAGGGGATGGTCGGCTTGGGCACCGCGGGCTGCCCGGTGGCCGAAGCAGATGCATTCAGACCCGACGCTCGCGGCTCACCAGGCCGTTCAATGGTCATGTGAAGCGCGCTCGAACGACCGCGGGTCCCTGCGCCTGATGGCAACGAGCTTCCCGGCAGCTCATCGGATGGCGTCACCGTCCCATTGCCTCCACCCCCGGCTGGCAACCCTGCCACCTGCAACCAGACGCCAGCCACGTCCGGATCGCAGGTGTCTGACGCCAGCGCAGCCCCAGGCAAAAGCTCCCCCGGGATGCCGGTGAATCTGTCCGCGGGCATCGGGGCACGAGATAAATCAGCGTCCGTACCCATGACTGGATCGGTCGTGTCGGAGTCCTGGAAATCATCCTCCTGCAGACACGCCCCCGTCGAGTCTCCGCGCCGATCCACCCCATCGGATGCCGACTCTTGCGCCAGCAAGAGATCCGAAAACTCCGACGCGGGCTCCTGGAAATCGGCACCCGCCGATCGGCCCTTTGGGGGCGTCACACTCCCCGTTCTTGTGACCGGCGACACCGACAGCAACGAACCTGACTCCTGCACCATCATGACACTCCCTGAAGATCGCTCACCCGCCGACGAATCAGGTTCGCCGCAAATTCATCCATTTCCCGCTGGTCTCGTCGAGCTTCAGCGGCCTGCGCATCGGCGCGCTTTCGTTGCAAGAGCTTTTGCAGGGTACTGACCCGCATCTCGGCATCCATGACCACTCTGCGCTGTCGCTCCACGCGGCGTCTGGCCTCTTCAACCACCGCATGCTGCAAGCCGGTCGCATGATCCAGCCGCCCCATAAACTGGTAGTGATGCTGCATCAAACCTGGCGTCAAGCCCGATTGACCGGTTCGCAACCATCGGCTCTCGGTTTCATGGGCGTAGCTTTGAAGTTGTTGCAACTGATCCCTCGCAAAAGTCTCTTGCTGGACGGCGGTCCCCAGCGCCACACCCGCCTGGTCACGGTGCATCTCCGCAACCTTCAGGGCCACCTGCAAGCTGCTCAGCGACGACATGGACGATTCCGCAACATGTCCGCTCAGCCCATCGCGTCATCAACGCCCAATACGCCCAACATGGACTGCCGGCTCTGGTCAAAACCCGCTGCTTCCTGCATGTCCTGGCGCAGGAATTCGTCCATCCCCTCGCGCAGGCGAATGGCCTCGTCCAGGCTCGGGTCCGACCCGTGCACATAGGCGCCTATCTGGATGAGATCCCGCCCTTGCGAGTACCGCGCCTGAATGGCCCGGAAGCGACGCGCCGCCTCGAAATGCTGGCGGGACACCACGTTGTGCATCACACGGGAGGCCGATTGTTCGATATCGATCGCGGGAAAGTGACCCGCCTCTGCCAGGGACCGGGACAGGACGATATGGCCGTCCAGGATCGCCCTGGACGCATCCGCGATCGGATCCTGCTGGTCATCCCCCTCCGACAACACCGTGTAGAAGGCAGTGATGGACCCCCCTCCTTCGGGACCGTTGCCACTTCGCTCCACCAACTGGGGCAATTTGGCGAAGCAGGACGGGGGATAGCCCTTGGTTGCGGGGGGCTCGCCGATCGCCAGCGCAATTTCACGCTGGGCCATCGCGTAGCGGGTCAGAGAGTCCATGAGCAGCAGCACATGCTTGCCCTGGTCCCTGAAGCTCTCGGCCACCGCTGTGGCGTAGGTCGCTCCTTGCATGCGCAACAGCGGCGGAGCATCCGCGGGCGCGGCCACCACCACGGACCGGGCACGCCCCTCAGGTCCCAGAATGTCTTCAATGAACTCCTTGACCTCTCGCCCCCGTTCACCGATCAATCCGACCACGATGACATCGGCGGTGGTGTACCGGGCCATCATGCCCAACAGCACGCTTTTCCCCACCCCGGAGCCGGCAAAGAGCCCGATGCGTTGACCCCGTCCCACGGACAAAAGAGCATTGATTGCCCGAACACCCGTATCCAGTGGTTCGCGGACAGGCGCCCTGTCCATCGCATTGATCGGCTGGCGGTTCATGGGGGACCGAACCACGTCGGCCACGGGACCCATGCGATCCAGCGCATTGCCCTGGGCATCGACGACCCGTCCAAGCAGACCGTTTCCCAGCGGCAAACGAAGCATGCCGTAACCCGAATTTCCCTGGACCGGTCCGCCGTGCAGCCGTGGCGGCCGAACTTCAGGGGCCAACGGCATCACCGCAGCGCCGCTGGCCAGACCCTGCACATCGCCCGCCGGCATCAGAAAAGCGCGGTCGTTGGCAAAACCAACCACTTCCGCCAACACCGCTGGCAGTTCTCCCGAGCGAATCAGGCACTGTGAGCCAACCGGAACACGGATACCGGCCGCCTCCAGCACCAGGCCTGACAGGCGGGTCAGTGAGCCGCGCAATTCCAGGCTGGTCCCCTGCCGGACTCGCTGGGCAGCCGCACCGACGAAGCCCTGCCAGTCGGCCGGTCGATCAGACTGCACCATCTGGCTCCCAACTGCCTTCGCGGCCCAGGCTGGCCAGCGTGCGCAGCCAGCGCCGCTCCAGCGTGCCATCGACCACAGTGCCCGCAGACTCAACCACACATCCACCGGGCGTCACCGCAGGGTCGGCCACCAGCGTTAGCGCCAAGGCCGGAAATTCGGTCCGTACCGTTTCCTCCAGAACCGCATGATCCTGTGGATTCAAGCGCACCACGGCCGATCGGGCGTCGGCCATCAGCATGCCCAAGGCCTCCCGCGCAACAGGCAGCACCCCGTTCGGGTTCACCGTCAACTCCCGCCGGATCACCTGGCGTGCCAGTTCGCAGGCCACATCGAGAATGCCCTGCGCCAACCGTTCCTCGGCCTGCTCGATTTGCTGCCCGGCAGCTTCGAACAGTTGGCCAAACCGGCGACCGACCGACTGGCCATGCTCGGCCACGTAGTGCTGGAACTGCTGCTCGGCTTCCAGGCGCGCCTGCGCCAGGCCCTGGGCGAAACCATCGGCAAAACCCTGGTTGCGCGCGGCGTCAAGGCGGCCGCGATCCGCCTCGTCTTCCTGAGCACGCGCCTGTGCCGCCAGCAGCAGGGCACGGGTATCCACGTCACCGAAATCCCACTGGCGGACCGCCTCGATTTCCTCGACAGGAATGAACCGGCTGTAGTTCCGCATGATCAGATCATGGCCTCATCGCCACCGGTGACGATCACGATGGAGCCTTCGTCCGCCAGCCGTCGAACCACCTTGAGCACTTCCTTCTGCTGGGCCTCGACTTCAGACAGCCGCATGGGTCCACGGCTTTCGAGGTCCTCACGGAACGACTCCGCCGCCCGGGTCGACATGTTGGCCAGAATCTTTTCCTTCAGTTCAGGGGGAGCGCCCTTCAGAGCCACGATGAACGCCTCGGAGGCCACTTCCCGCAGAATCATCTGAATCGCCTTGTCATCCAGCTTGAGGAGATCATCAAACACAAACATCTTGTCCATGATCTTCTGGGCCAGTTCGGGGTCGTGGATCCGAATGGATTCGATCACGGTGCTCTCCAGCGCCGTGCCCAGCTGGTTGATCATTTCAGCGGCTGTTTTCACACCTCCGAGCGATGTTTTGCGCGCCCCTTCCGAGCCCGCCAGCACCTTGAACAACACCTCGTTCAGATCCTTCAACGCGGCGGGCTGTATGCCTTCCATGGTGGCAATGCGCAACATGACCTCGTTGCGCTGCCGCTCGGTGAAAAACTTCAGTATCGCGGCGGCCTGGTCATAGTCCAGGTGCACCAGGATCGCAGCCACAATCTGCGGGTGCTCGTTGCGCAGCAATTCGGACACCGATGCCGGGTCCATCCACTTCAGGCTCTCGATGCCCGAAATGTCATTGCCGTGCAGAATCCGGTCGATCAACAATGCCGCCTTGTCATCGCCCAGGGCCCGCTTCAACACCGAGCGGACATAGTCCCCGGTGTCCGACACCATCAGACTCTGGGCAGCCGCAACCGCCGTAAACCGGTTGACGACCTCGTCCATGCGGTCGCGGGTGATGGCCTTGGTCTTGGCAATGGCCTCACCCAGCTTCTGGACCTCCTTGGGCGACAGAAACTTGAAAACCGCAGCGGCCTCCTCCTCGCCGAGCGACATCATCAGCACGGCGGCGTCTTGTATGCCATTGGGTTCGGCCATGTTCATACCCAGTTTTCCAGGCTCAGGACTCGTCATTGATCCAGTTTTTCACGATGTTTGCCACGGCCCCGGGATTATCCAGCGTCAGCTTGCGGGCATTGAGCAAGTTGATTTCGCTGGGTGTCGGCGGAGGCGCGATGGCGGGCTTGACCGGCGCTGCCAGCTGCGGCCGCTCCGGATCCTCCGATTCGACCGCGTCGAGCGCGACGGCGACCGGTTCCTGAATCTGCGGCGCCTGCGCCAGCGCCTTGATGCCCGGCCGCACCAGACCCAGAAGCACCAGAGCACCAAACGCCACGGTCCCCAGCGGCCAGGCCAGACTCCTCATCAGGTCCTGCACCTCGGGCTGCTTCCACAGCGGCAACTCGGCAATGACCACCTTCTCCTGGGCGAAGGGCGCATTCACCAGGTTGACGGAGTCACCCCGGTCCTTGTTGAAGCCGATGGTTTCCCGCACGAGCGCCGTCATCTTTTCGAGTTGGGCCTCGGTCAACGGCGTGCTGGTCGTCTTGCCCTTGGCATCGGTCACCGACTGGTGGTTGACGACCACCGCCGCCGTGATGCGCTTGACCGCAGCGGTTCCCCCGCGCACCACCCGAACCGTCTTGTCAACCTCAAAATTGGTGATGGACTCCTTCTTGGAACTCGACGTGCCTCCGGCTCCCGACGCGGTCAGGGCCTGGGCGGATCCATTGATGGGCGCAGATCCCTGCGCCGGTGGCTGGTTGCTGGTGGCTCCAGGCACCCCGCTCGGCGCGCTGGTCTGGCCATTGCTGCTTTCCACCACTTGCTGACTGCGGACCACCGACGAATCCGGTGTCTGGTTGGGCTTGTGGGTCTCGGACGTGGATTCAGTCTGGGAAAAATCCACCTCGGCCGTCACCTGCGCCTTGACATTGTCACGGCCAACCACCGGCTCCAGGATGTCCAGGATACGGCGCCCATAGGTCTGCTCCAGTTGCTGCACGTACTGCAGCTGCTGGGCGTCGCCGCCCGCGCCCAGGCTGCCGTCCGGTGGGGTGGACAACAGCTTTCCGGAGTCGTCCAGCACACTGACCGCCGAGGGCAGCATCTCCGGCACGCTGGAGGAAACCAAATGAACAATGCCGGCCAACTGCGCCCGATCGAGCGAGCGACCTGGCACCATGCTCACCAAAACCGACGCCGACGGCTTCTGCTGCTCCCGGAAAAACCCGTTCTGGTTGGGCAGAGCGAGGTGCACCCTGGCATTCTGAACCGAAGCCAGCGCCTGGATGGAACGGGTCAGCTCACCTTCCAGGCCCCGCTGAAACGTCAGGCGCTCCTGAAACTGCGTCATGCCGAAACGATTGGACTCCATCATTTCGAATCCAGCCACCGACCCCTTGGGCAAGCCCGCCGAAGCCAGGCGCAACCGGGTGTCATGCACCTTGTCCGCCGGCACCAGAATCGCGCCACCGCCCTCGGCGTGCTTGTAGGGGACGTTCATCTGGGAGAGTTGAGCCACGATGGCCCCGCCGTCCTTGTCGGCCAGGTTGGCATACAAGACCCGCCACTCGGCCTGCCGGCCGAACATCAGGCCCGCCACTCCAATCACCAGCAGGGCCAGCAGCCCCAGACCCAGCCGGTTGCGTGTCGACGGCTCCAGAGCAGCCAGCCGCTGACCAAGGGTCAGCGTGGGGGTCAGGGGAATGGCAGGTGCGGTGGCCATGGGCAAATCCAGTTCGTCCGGGTGCGGCCTCGCACCCTGGTGCCCGGATTATTCGCCGCCACCCACGGAACTTGAATCCGAACAGACCGGTCTTTCAGCCGCTTTTCCCGCTCAAGCCCGGAATGTGGCCGCCTACGATAGGGCACCCAACCGGCTCAAACCATCTGCCATGGATGTCCGCATCAGTCCTCACGTCAGCCCATCTGGCCTGCGTCCCCTCTCCGGGTCGCGATCGCCGGCCGTCGCCGGGCGGGGCGGGGCCGAAGGCTTCACCCAGGCCCTCAAAGGCGCGCTGGGCGAAGTCAGCGCCGCCCAGAACGAGGCCGCCAGGATGCAGCGCGAGGTCCAGATGGAAAATCCCCAGGTCAGCCTGGAGCAGACCATGGTAGCCATCCAGAAAGCCCAGATCGGATTCCAGGCCGCACTGCACGTCCGCAACCGGATGGTTCAGGCCTACACCGACATCATGAACATGCAGGTGTGACACCGGCAGGACCGGTGCCCGACGGGTGCCGCCCCGCTCAGTGCAGGGTCTGGGTCAAGCCGGGGCTGATCAACCGGTCCATCTCGCTGACCCAGGGCTCGGCCAGCAACCGGACCTGCGCGTCGTTGCGAAGGATGTTCTGCATGATGCGGGTCTTCTCCCGGCGCTGCTGCGGCGACAGTTCCGCCTCG
The DNA here is from genome assembly GCA_018882485.1 of Rhodoferax sp. GTDB lineage: Bacteria > Pseudomonadota > Gammaproteobacteria > Burkholderiales > Burkholderiaceae_C > Rhodoferax. The sequence goes on from VERU01000003.1 coordinate 18,997, forward strand.
CGGGCCAAATGGCGCAGCTGCTCGATCAGAACGGCGCATGCGCCTTCGTAGCGAACCACTTCGTCCCAGCTCGACGATCGGGCGGCCTCCAGCATCTGCTGGCTGGCTGCCTCGATCGCCAGGTAACAGTCGAACAGGGTGGCCGCCATGATCAGCCGCCCGCCGATCGCGCCGTTGAACCCGCAGCCTGCCCGATCTGGCCCCAGGCCTGGGCCACCGGCTCCAGCAGCCCTCGGACTTCCGTCAGCAAGGCCTCGTCGTTGCGCGCATTCGCCAGTATCAGTTGCTGCGAGCAGTAGGCGTACAGGCGGTCCAGGTTGGCGGCCAACTCGCCACCGGCCTCGGTGTTGAGACTGCTCTTCAGACCCTCATCGATGATGCGGATGGCGCGGCCGATCAGCGCGCACTTTTCCGGAACCTGCTGGCGTTGCATGGCACCGCGAGCCGCCGTGATGGTCTGCAGGGCCTCGTCGAACAACATCTGGACCAGGCGGTGGGAATCGGCTCCCGGAACGGCGGTGTCGACGCCGACACGCTTGTAGGCAGAAGAGGCACGGTAGGCAGCAGGGGTAAACATGGTATCGCTCCTGGGATCGTATTACCTGCTATATCGGCACCCTGGGCGCCCGGCTGAAGGCCTGGATGACGACGCGGTGGAGTGGTCTGGACCCGAAAAGCACCGCATCTCGCAGGATGCTATGTAATATGTAGCAAACAATCCTTATTCGACGGGGCCTGGAAGCCTAAACAGGGCCCATCCGAAATGACCGGCCGATCAGCTGGTGTTCTTGTTCCAGGTCGTGACCTGCTGCTTCACATAGTCGCTCAGGGCCGTCAGTGAGCCCATCTTGCTGTCCAGCGCGCTGTAGGTCTTGCGCAGGCGGGCCTCCACCGCATCGGCACGGTCGTTGACCCGCTGCTGTTCCTTGGTGTTGTCATCGACGCTCGAAGTCAGCGCGTTGATCTTCGCGGTGACCGATCCCTGAACCGCGAGCAGGCCCGACGTGAAGGTCTTCAGCTTCAAGCCGAAGCCGTTGATGGCGGCATCCTTGTTGTCGATCGTGAAGAAGGTCTTGACCTTGTCCACATCCTGCAGCGCGATGTCCAGCTTGGCGCCGTCCATCAGCAGGCTTCCGTCCGTCTGCAGGGTGATGCCGAGTTCCGACAGACGGCTGTAGGCTGCACCCGATGTGGAAGACCCCATCAGCGAACGCAGACCGTTGCTCAGGGTCACCGTCGCGGTGTCACCTTGCAGCAAGGCGCCTTTTCTCTTGACCGGATCGTATCGGGTGTTGTCGGCCAGCGTGGTGTTCAGGGTGTTGTAGGCCGTCACGAAATTGGCGATGCTCTTTCGGATCGAGGCTACATCCTGCCCCACGGTGACCACGGCCGGCGAGGTGGTCAGCTGCGACACCGTCAGGTTCAGGCCGGGCACCAGCCCGTTGAAGGTGTTGCTGGCAGACTGCACCGCCACGCCATTCAGGGTGGCCTTGGCATCACGCCCCAGCAGCGTGGTCGTCCCGCTGATCGTTCCCATGCCGGTCGCGCCGTTCTCGGGATCAAAAGCCAGCTGTGACAGACCGGTGGCGTCGGTGTTGTTCCCGTCACCCGTGTCGTTGACCTGCACACGAAATCCAGAAGCTGCGCCCGTCGACGACGAGCGCAGGGACAAACGTTCGCCCTGACTGTCGGTGATCACCGTGGCGACCACGCCGGCACTGGCGTTGTTGATCGCAGCGGCGATCTTGGTCAGGGTGTTGTCCGTCGGCAGGATGGTCACGTCAACGGCAGCCGCCGAACCTGCGGCAAAGGTGCCCGGGGGCGTGGTGGCATCCCAGGTCCCCAGCTGGATCGACAGGGTGCCGGAGCCGACGGCCGTATCCTTGGCCAGCGAGGCGCTGGCGATCGACTGCCCGCGCGCCAGTTGCTGCACCTCCACGTTGTAACTGGCCTTGGCCGGGACGCCAACAGCCGCTGCGGAGACGGCGGCGGTGTTGCTGGAGCTGATGGTCAGCGGATTCCACAGGGCCGCAGTTCCGAGCGTGATGGCGACATCACCCAGGGCAGCGACCTGTGATTTGATGGACCCGTAGGT
>VERU01000230.1 GCA_018882485.1 Rhodoferax sp.
TGATGGCTGACACCGACGTCCTGCGGGCCCGCCTGGCCCACAGCCCGGCCGTACTGGTGCAGGTGGACGGCGTGCGGGGATCGGCGCCGCGCGAGGTGGGCGCCTGGATGGCCGTTTTCCGGGATGGCTGCCTGGGCAGCATAGGGGGCGGTCAGCTCGAACACCAGGCGGTTCAGCAGGCTCTCGACATGCTGCAGCAGCCCGGGTCCGAGGCAGGCGCCGACACGGTGCCCGTGGCCCGGCGCCATGTCGCGCTCGGGCCGTCTTTGGGCCAATGCTGCGGGGGTGCGGTCGATCTGCGCTTCGAGTCCGTGGGCCCGGGCGACGTCGCGGCGCTGTCGGCCCGGCTGTCGACAAGGCGGTGGCCGGTGGCGCTGTTCGGCGCCGGCCATGTGGGTGCCGCCCTGTGCCGCCTGATGCCGGACCTGCCCCTGGCCCTGCACTGGTTCGACAGCCGCGATGCGGTGTTTCCCGATCCGCTGCCAGCAGCCGTGCAGGCCGAGCAGTCGGATCCCCCCGAAGGCGCGGTGCCGGGTCTTCCGGCCGGGGCCCGGGTGCTGATCATGACCCACAGCCACGCCCAGGATCTGGCCCTCGTCGCCGCCTGCCTGGATCGCCAGCGCCAGCGCGGTGATCTGCCCTGGATCGGCCTGATCGGCAGCCAGACCAAGTGGGCCACCTTCCGGCGGCGCCTGCTGGCCCGGGGTTACCGGGAGGCCGAGCTGGACCGGGTATGCTGTCCCATCGGGGTGCCCGGCGTGGTCGGCAAGCAGCCGGCGGTGATTGCCGTGGCCGTGGCCGCGCAGCTGTTGCAAACCCTGCCTGGCGGCATACTCGCGCCCTGCGCTGGCAGCCTGCCAGGCTCTGAACCGACTGGATGAGACCGTGGAAAGCTATTACCTCGACTGGGCCAACCTGCTGCTGCGATGGCTGCATGTGATCACCGCCATCGCCTGGATCGGCTCCTCGTTCTACTTCGTGTTCCTCGACAGCAGCCTGACGCCGCCGGTCGATGAGGACCTGAAGCGCCAGGGCGTGAGCGGCGAACTGTGGGCGGTGCACGGCGGCGGGTTCTACCACCCGGTCAAGTTCAATGTGTCGCCGCCCAAGCTGCCACAGAACCTGCACTGGTTCTTCTGGGAGAGCTACAGCACCTGGTTATCGGGATTCGCGCTGTTCACCGTGTCCTACCTGTGGAACGCCAGCACCTACCTGATCGACAAATCCAAGATGGATTGGGCGCCGGCCACCGCCATCGCCGTGGCGCTGGCGTTCCTGGTGGTGTTCTGGCTGCTGTACGACCTGATCTGCCGCACCCTGGGCCAGCGCAGGCACGGCGATGCCATCGTGGGCGGCCTGGTGTTTGTGCTGGTGTGCCTGGCGGCCTGGCTGGCCTGCCACTGGTTCGCCGGGCGCGCCGCCTTTTTGCTGGTGGGGGCGATGCTGGCCACCACCATGAGCGCCAGCGTGTTCTTCTGGATCATCCCGGGCCAGCGCAAGGTGGTGGCCGCCATCCGGGCCGGCCAGCCGGTGGACCCGGTGCACGGCCAACGTGGCAAGCAGCGCAGCGTGCACAACACCTATTTCACGCTGCCGGTGCTGTTTGCCATGCTCAGCGGCCACTACAGCTTCACCTACAACCACCCGCAGAACTGGCTGGTGCTCATCCTCATGATGGCGGCTGGCGCGGCCATCCGGCAGTTTTTTGTGCTGCGCCACGGCTACAAACTGGGCCGCCATCGCCACCCCTGGCGCTGGGCGCTGGCGGTGGTGCTGGTGCTGCTGGCCGTGATCGCCGGGTTGCGGCCGCCAGCGGATGCTATTCAATCAGTAGCTACAAATCCAGTCAGCACGGGGCCTGGAGGCCTATTGGGCTACCCATCCTTGCAGCCCGTTCTGGCCCAGCGCTGTTACAGCTGCCACGGTGAGCAGGTGCAGATGAAGAATGTGCGGCTCGACTCGGCGGCGCTGGTGCGCCAGCACGCGCCGGCCATCTACCAGCAGGTGGTCGTGGCCAAGGCCATGCCCATGAACAACGCCACCGGCCTGACCGAGGCCGAGCGGCAGCTGGTCAAACAGTGGTTCGAGGCCGGCGCCCGTACCGACTGACCGCCCTGGCGGGAGCCCTCAGTCGACGGTGGCGCCGCTGGACTTGACCACCTGCTCGTACTTGGCCCGCTCGGCCGCCATGAAGGCGCCGAAGGTCTCGGGGCTGGTGGGCACCGGCTCGGCCAGCAGCGCCGCAAAGCGGGTCCTGGTCTCGGGTGCGTTCAGCGCGGCCACAAAAGCCTGGTTCAGCCGCGCCAGCACCTCTTTGGGCGTGGCGGCGGGCGCCACCAGGCCCCACCAGGTGTCGATGGCAAAGCCTTTCAGGGTATCGGCCATGGGCGGCACCTCGGGCAGGGCCGGCGAGCGCGCCAGCGTGGTCACGGCGATCGCCTTGAGCTTGCCCGAACGGATGTTGGGGGCGGCGGTGGCCAGGTTGTCGAAGTTGAAATCGACCTGCCCGCCCAGCAGCGCCAGCTGCGCCGGGTTGCCGCCGTTGTAGGGAATGTGCACCGCAAACAGCCCGGCCTCTTTCTTGAACAGCTCGCCCGCCAGATGGCCGGCGCTGCCGTTGCCGCCGCTGCCGTAATTGAGTTGGCCCGGGTGGGCCTTGCCGTAGGCCACCAGGTCGGCCAGGTTGCCGATCTTCAGGCGCTGCGCCGTCTCGGCGTTCATCACCAGCACATTGGGCACGCGCACCATCTGCGTGATGGGGGCGAAATCGCTGGCTGCGTTGTAGGGCATGGTCCGGTACAGCCAGGGGTTCACGGCGTGGGTGGCGGTGGCGGCGATGCCGATGGTCAGGCCGTCGGGCGCGGCCTTGGCGACCGCATCGGCCCCGATGTTGCCGCCGGCGCCGGGCCGGTTCTCGATGATCACCGGCCCCAGGCTGTCCCGGACACGCTCGGCCAGCGCCCGCGCCGTGACGTCAATCGGGCCACCGGCGGCGTAGGGCACGATCAGGCGGATGGGCTTGGTTTGCGCCAGGGTGCCGGTAGCGGCCAGCGCGGCCAGCAGGGTCAGGACAGACCGTCGCAGGGTCGGAGGGGTCATGGGGTGGGTGCCTTTTAGTGCGGATGGTTCCCTGGGCATGGCCGGGGAAGGGGTGTGCCTGGAATGGGGCGGAAGGGGGCGGAATGGGGGTTGCCGGAATCAGGCTCTTGCCTTGTCGGCCTCGGAGGTGAAGGAGTCGGCGAAAAACTCGTCCGCAGGCAGCGCGGCCTGCCGGGTGAAGTCGGCCCGGGCCGAATCGACCACGATTGGGGCGCCACAGGCGTAGACCTGGTGGCCGCTGAGGTCTGGAAAGTCCTGCAACACCGCCCGGTGCACGAAGCCGGTGCGGCCGGCCCAGTTGTCTTCGGGCAGGGCGTCCGATACCACCGGCACGTACTGCAGCTGGGGCATGGCGGCCAGTTGGGCCTGCACCCAGCCGTCCAGGTACAGGTCGGCCGGCCGTCGCCCCCCCCAGTACAGGGTGACGGGGCGGTTGATGCCCTGCAACTGCATGTGCTCCAGCACCGCCTTGATCGGCGCAAAGCCGGTGCCCGAGGCCAGCAGGATGATGGGCTTGGCGCTGTCCTCGCGCAGGTAGAAGCTGCCAAACGGCCCTTCGATGCGCAGGATGTCCTTTTCCTTCATGCTGCGGAACACCAGGTCGGTGAACTTGCCGCCCGGCATGTGGCGGATGTGCAGCTCCAGTCCCTCATCGGCGAGGTGGGGCGCGTTGGCCATGGAATAGCTGCGCCGGGAGCCGTCGCGCAGCAGGAAATCGATGTACTGCCCCGCCCGGTATCCAAAACGGTCGTTGGCTGGCAGCTGCAACTGCACCCGCATCACGTCGGGTGAGCGCCGCTCCAGCGACTTCACACGGGTGGGCATCTTGCGGATGGCAAAGGCCCCCTCCAGGGCCACCTGACGCGATTCCAGCACCACATCGCTGTGGGCGGTTGCGCAGCAGGTCAGGATCTGCTGCGCCGCTTCTTCCTCGGCGCTCAGCGCCTTCGCCTGGTGCGGCCCGTGGCTCACGCTGCCGCTGAGCTTGAGGCATTTGCAGGAGCCGCAGGCACCGTCCTTGCAGCCGTAGGGCAGGCCGATACCCTGGCGGATGGCCGCGGCCAGCAGGGTTTCTCCGGGCCGCGCGTGGAACTGGCGGCCGCTGGGTTCGATGGTGACCCGGAACTCCGGGCCGGCGGGGGCTGACGACATGTTTTTGGGTATCCTAGGCGGCTCTGCGCGACCACGAAAGCGCCCGATTTTGCCTTCATTCAAAAGTCCTCACCCCCAGCTGCATGCCAGCCGCTCCGGTGCCCTGCCGGCACGTTTCCGGCGTGCCCGCGTCCTCATCGTCGGCTGCGGCGACGTCGGATTGCGGGCGGCGCAGCGCCTGCCGATGGCCGTGCGGGTGCTGGCGCTGACCTCCAGCCCCGAGCGCTGCGACGGGCTGCGCCGGCGGGGGATCACCCCGCTGGTCGGCGACCTCGATCGCCCGGCCACCCTGCGCCGCCTGGCCGGACTGGCGCAGCGGGTGCTGCACCTCGCGCCGCCGCCGGGCGAGGGCTGGACCGACCCGCGCACCCGTGCGCTGGCGCAAGCCCTGCGCCGACGCGGCCGGCCGCAGACGCTGGTGTACGGTTCCACCAGCGGGGTCTACGGCGACTGCCATGGCCAGATTGCTATTGAAACCAGAGCAATCAATCCAGATACGCCAAGGGCTAGAAGGCGATTGGATGCCGAATCGGCGGTGCGTTTCCTGGGCCGCTCGGCGGGTGTTCGCGGCAGCATCCTGCGCATTCCGGGCATCTACGCACCCGACCGGGAAGGCGGAACCCCCCGCAGCCGGCTCGAGAAAAGCACCCCCGTGCTGCGGCCCGAGGACGATGTGTACACCAACCACATCCACGCCGAAGACCTGGCGCGGGCCTGCATCGCCGCCCTGT
>VERU01000231.1 GCA_018882485.1 Rhodoferax sp.
CATCGCTCGCCGGCTCCAGGATCCCTTGGCGGAACTGGTCAAGATCGAACCCAAGTCGATCGGTGTTGGGCAGTATCAGCACGATGTGAACCAGGCGGGCCTGGCCCGCACTCTGGACGCGGTTGTCGAGGATTGCGTCAACGCGGTGGGCGTCGACCTCAATACCGCCAGCGAACCGCTGCTGGCCCGGGTGTCGGGCCTGTCGCGCGCGGTGGCGCGGGCGCTGGTCCAGTGGCGCGAGGTCCATGGCGCCTTCCGCAACCGCCAGCAACTGCTGCAGGTGCCGGGTCTGGGGCCCCGCACCTTCGAGCAGTGTGCGGGGTTTATGCGCATCCGTGGCGGCGACAACCCGCTTGATCTGACCGGTGTGCACCCCGAAACCTATCCCCTGGTGCAGCGCATCCTCCACCAGGTGGCGCGTCCGGTGCAGGCGCTGATGGGGCAGACCGAGGTGTTGCGGGCCTTGCAGCCGCAGCAGTTCGCCGACGAGCGGTTCGGCGCCATCACGGTGAGGGACATCCTGGCCGAGCTGGAGAAGCCCGGGCGCGATCCCCGTCCCGACTTTCGGGTGGCGCGGCTGGCCGACGGCGTGCGCGAGCTCAGCGACCTGCGTCCCGGCATGCAGCTCGAAGGTACCGTGACCAATGTGGCGGCCTTCGGCGCCTTCGTGGACATCGGGGTGCATCAGGATGGACTGGTGCATGTGAGCCAGCTCAGCCGGCGTTTCGTCACCGACGCCCATCAGGTGGTCAAGGCCGGCGACATCGTGCGGGTGCGGGTGCTGGAGGTCGATCCCGCGCGTCGGCGCATCGCGCTGTCCATGAAGCCGGGCGAATCGGGTGGCGATCGGCCGCCCGAGCGGTCCCGTTTCGAGCCGGCCCGGTCCCGGGCGGCCCCCCGATCCGCCGGCCGTGATCCGGCCCCGGCCGGCGCCATGGCCTCGGCCTTTGCCCGCCTGCGCAATGTCTCCTGAGGCCCCCCGCGCCGCCCCGGACAGCGGCCCGGCGCTGACGCTGGAGCAGCTGCTGGCGGCCCGCTATGCCTTGCCCAGCGTGCCGCGGGTGGTGGCTTTGCTGCTCAGCGAGCTCGACCAGCCCGAGCCCGACCTGCGCCGCGTCAGCCAGCTCATCAGCACCGACCCCGCCCTGACCGTGCGTCTGCTGCAATGGTCCAACTCGTCGGTGTTCCAGCTCTCGGGCAAGGTGCACAGCGTCTCCGAGGCGCTGGCCATCCTGGGCCTGTCCCAGGTGCGCGCCATGGCAGCACAGGCCGCGGGCAGTGCATCGCTGCGCGCCGTGCCGGGGATCGATCTGCCGCGTTTTTGGGCCTACAGCCTCGATGTCGCCCGGATGGCCCGGTCACTGGCCGGCGTGGTCCGGCAGAACCAGCAGGCCGCGTTCACCTGCGGCTTGATCCACGCGGTGGGCGAACTCGCGCTGCATGGCGTGATGCCCGGGCCCGTGCTGCGGCTGGACCGGGAGGTGCCGGCCCTGGACCTGCGTCGCGCCCGCGCCGAGCGCCGGCAGTTCGGCTACTGCTACGCCCAGGCGGGCGCCGGGCTGGCCCGGCAGTGGCATTTTCCGCAGTCCATCGTGGATGCACTTGAACACCAGTACGCGCCGTTTGACAACGAGGTCTACGAACCGCTGGCCGGCGTGATCCACCTGGCCACCTGGCGGGCACGCGCCCGCCAGGCCGGTCTGCCGCCCCAGGGCCTGGCCGACACCTTTCCCGGTGCCGTGGGCGAGGTGCTGGCGCTGGACATCGACATGGTGCTGCAGCAGGACCCGATCGACTGGACGGCGCAGGGCGCCGCCCGTCACGCATAGCCCATGCAGGCGCTGCACATTCATGCCGGTCCCACGGCAATGCGGCACATCGCCCGTCACGGCCTGCAGGCCGCAGACGTCGGGGTGGTGGCCGGCGCAGCCGGCGGCCCCAAAGGTCTGATCCTGGGACCGCTGGACCGGTTTCTGTTCGGCGACTGGCTGCACGGTGGCGCCCAGGCCGTGCACCTGGTCGGTGCCTCCATCGGCGCCTGGCGCATGGCAACGGCCTGCCTGGACGAACCCGTGGCCGCCTTCCGCCGGCTGGAGCACGATTACATCCACCAGCATTACGAGCCACCGCCCGGGCGCAGCCGCCCGACGCCCGAACAGGTCAGCGACCGGTTCGGCGCCAGCCTGCGCGACTTCTTTGGCGGCCATGAGGCAGCGGTGCTGGGCCAGCGGCGTTACCGCCTGCATGTGCTGGCCTCGCGCGGTCGCCACCTGCTGGCCCGCGAGTCGGCCTGGCGCACACCGCTGGGCTATGCGGCGGCTTACCTGTGCAATGCCGTCAACCGCCGTGCCTTGGGCGCCTGGCTGGAGCGGGTGGTGTTGTCCAGTCCGGGGGCGGTCCTGCCCTTCGATCCCGGCGATTTTCCGACCCGTCGCGTGGCCCTGACGCCGGCCAATCTGCTGCCCGCGCTGCAGGCCAGCTGCTCGATCCCCTTTGTGCTGCGGGCCGTGGCGGACCTGCCCGGTTCGGCGGCGGGCGCCCATTGGGACGGCGGCATCACCGACTACCACCTGCACCTCGACTACGCCCGGGCTGCGCGGCCCGAGCCGGGCAGCGGTCCGCTGGTGCTGTATCCCCACTTTCAGCAGGCGGTGGTGCCCGGCTGGCTGGACAAGGCGCTGCGCTGGCGGCACCGCCCCACGGGCTTTCTGGACAACCTGGTGCTGCTGGCGCCCCGCCCGGACTGGGTGGCCCGGCTGCCCGGTGGCAAGCTACCCGATCGCACCGACTTCACCCGCTTCGGCGCCGACCTGCCTGCCCGCGTGGCGGCCTGGTCGGCCGCCGTGTCCGAGAGCCGGCGTCTGGCCGACGAGTTCCAGGCCTGGCTGGCCCGGCCCGACCCCGGGCAGCTGCGCCCCCTGTAGGCCGGTCGGCCATCCATCCATGGACACCGAACCGTCGGATCGATCGGCCTGGGGGGGAGGATGGGTGCCGGGACTGCTGGGTTTTGTCGCAGGCACCGCTGTACAGCTGCAGCAGCCGCAACTGTGGTCCCTGCCGATTTATGGATCATTTTGCCTTACAGGCCTTGTTCTGTATGGGTTTATTGCTCTTGAATCCATAGCGCCGGGGTGGCGGCGAAGGCCCGCTCGGCAGAGCGGGGGCCGGTCCACCCTCCGGGGGATGGGCGGGGCGACGGGCTGGGTGATCGGGCTGGCCGCTCTGGGATTTGGCCTGGCCGGTGGGCGCGCCAGTCTGCTGGCTGACGAAGCGCTGGCACCTGGGCTGGAAGGGCAGGATCTGGTGCTGACCGGCGTGGTGGCCGCCATGCCCCAGGTCAGCGAAGTCGGCCTGCGCTTTCGGCTGGAGGTGGAATCGGCCCGCTGGCAGGGCCGCGCGGTCACGGTGCCGTCCCTGCTGGATCTGAGCTGGTACAGCGGTCTCTACCCGGGCGCCAACGGACTGCCGGAGCTGCAGCGGCAGCCCCAGCCCCTGGTCGCCGGCGAGCGTTGGCGCTTCACGGCCCGGCTCAAGGCGGCGCACGGCGGGGTCAATCCCCATGGTTTCGATTACGAACTCTGGCTCTGGGAGCAGGGGGTGCTGGCCACTGGCAGTCTGCGGACCGGGCGCAACGACCCGCCGCCCGAGCGTTTGGGCAGCACCTGGCGGCACCCGGTCGAGGCGGCGCGGCAACAGGTGCGCGCGCGCATCGCTCTGGCCCTGCCCCAGCGTTCCGAGGGAGGGCTGGTCGCTGCGCTGGTGGTGGGCGACCAGCGGGCCATCGACCGGGCCGACTGGGATGTGTTCAGGGCCACGGGCGTGGCGCACCTGATGTCCATCTCCGGCTTGCACATCACCTTGTTCGCCTGGCTGGCGGCCGGTCTGGTGAGCGGGCTGTGGCGCCGCTCCAGCCGGCTGTGCCTGGCCTATCCCGCGCCGCTGGCCGCCCTCTGGTGCGGGCTGGCCCTGGCGGCCGCCTATGCCCTGTTCAGCGGTTGGGGGGTGCCGGCCCAGCGCACCGTGCTGATGCTGGCCGCTGTCACTCTGTTGCGCGCCAGCGGCCGGCAGTGGCCCTGGCCCATCGTCTGGCTGCTGGTGTGTGCCGTCGTCACCGCCGCCGATCCCTGGGCGCTGCTGCAACCGGGTTTCTGGCTCAGCTTCGTGGCCGTCGGCGTGCTGTTCGCCTCATCCGGGTCCTCCGGCAGGGCCGTGCGCGACGGCCGCCTGGCTGGCCCAGCGGCCCGCATTGGCGCCAGTGCCGTGGCCATGCTGCGAGAGCAGTGGGTCATCACGTTGGCCCTCACGCCGCTGACGCTGTTGCTGTTCGGTCAGGTTTCGCTGGTGGGGCTGGTGGCCAACGCGCTGGCTATTCCCTGGGTGACCCTGCTCGTCACGCCGCTGGCCATGCTGGGCGTGATCTGGCCGCCGTTGTGGAGCCTTGCGGCCCTGGCCGTGCAGGGCATGACCCAGGTCCTGCAGGCGCTGGCGGTCCTGCCCTGGGCGGTCTGGTCCACGGCCCAGGCCCCGCTGTGGGCGGGCGTGGCGGGCATGCTGGGTGGCCTGCTGCTGGTGCTGCGGCTGCCACTGGCGCTGCGTCTGTGCGGGCTGCCCCTGGTGCTGCCGGTGCTGCTGTGGCAGCCGGTGCGCCCGCCGCCGGGCGAATTCGAGTTGCTGGCGGCCGATATCGGGCAGGGCAATGCGGTGCTGGTGCGAACCGCCCACCATGCCCTTCTGTACGACGCGGGGCCCCGCTACAGCCGCGAGAGCGACGCGGGTCATCGGGTGCTGGTGCCGCTTCTGCGCGCGCTCGATGTCCGGCTCGACCGGCTGGTGCTCAGCCACCGCGATACCAACCACGTGGGCGGGGCCGCTGCGGTGCTGGCGCAGCAGCCGCAGGCGCGCCTGGTTTCGACCTTTCAGGATCGTGTGGACCTGGCCAGCCTGCGCCAGGCAGAGCCCTGTGAGGC
>VERU01000232.1 GCA_018882485.1 Rhodoferax sp.
GTGCTCGGACTCAACCCGGTGCAATCGGGCACGCAACTCGACCAGAGACGCCTCCTGAGCGCCGACCTGCGTCTGCAAGGCTTGCAGCTCACGCTCCAGGTTGCCCCGGCGAACGTCGTCGGCCGCAACCGGTGGAGCCGGGGATTGCGCCAGCGAGGGCCGGGCCGGCGCATCGGCGATGGCCAGACTGACCGGGCTCGCCACACCGGGTGGAGGGCCCGCGGCCACAGCTGCATCGGCGGCCCACACCACAAGCGGGAACACGGCAGCGGACTGCCAGCAACGGATCAGGCGGCCGGCAGCACTCATGGGCAGACCAGGCCGGCACGGCAATGTGGTGTTGCAATCATTCGCTCCCCTTCCTGCTTGACTTCAAGGTTGATTATGCCGAGCGATCGCGACCTGTAGGAGCGACACGCCGGCAGCGGCCATCGTCGACGCTAAACTCGGGCCATGTGCCAATTGCTCGGGATGAACAGCCGGCTGCCCGCCAGCCTGACCCTGAGTTTTTCCGGTTTTTCGCAGCGCGGTGGCTGTACCGATCACCACGCCGACGGCTGGGGCATCGCATTCTTCGAGAGCGATGGCGACGAGGCGAGCGAGCCGGGGCGCGGAGTGCGCCATTTCGTGGACAAGGACAGCGCGGCCACGTCGCCGATCGCGCAGATGCTGCGCAGCTACCCGATCAAGAGCCACAACGTGGTGGCCCACGTGCGCAAGGCCACCGTGGGTGCGGTCAACCTGCAGAACTGCCACCCCTTCGTGCGCGAGCTGTGGGGCCGCTACTGGGTGTTCGCGCACAACGGCGACCTCAAGGACTACGATCCGCCCCTGCACGGCAACTTCCGCCCGGTCGGCACGACCGACAGCGAGCGGGCCTTCTGCTGGCTGCTGCAGGAATTGGCCAAATCGCACGCGGCGGTGCCCACGGTGGAGGAACTGACCCTGACACTGACCGAGCTGGTGCCGCAGATCGCCCGCTATGGCAGCTTCAATTTCCTGCTCAGCAACGGACTGGCGCTGTGGGCCCATGCCAGCACCCGGCTGCATTACGTGCTGCGCCAGCACCCCTTCCCCGAGGTGCGCCTGAAGGATGACGACATCAGCGTGGACCTGTCCGAACTGAACGGTCCGCAGGACCGGCTGGCGGTGGTGGTGACCGAGCCGCTGACCACCAACGAGGACTGGGTGGCGATGCAGCCGGGCGAACTGCGCGTATTCGTGGGGGGGCGAGCCGGCCTCCGGGACAGCGGGGCGAGCCAGCCGCTCAGCGCCTGAGCGCCTGCTCCAGCGCATCGATGAAGCGCGCGGCCACATCGAAGCCGGTCTGGTCGAAGATCTCCTGGAAACAGGTGGGACTGGTGACGTTGATCTCGGTCAGCCGGTCACCGATCACATCCAGACCGACCAGCAGCAGGCCGCGCGCGGCCAGGATCGGCCCCAGGGCCTGCGCGATGCCCCGGTCGGATTCCGACAGCGGCTGCGCCACGCCCTTGCCGCCAGCAGCCAGGTTGCCCCGGACTTCACCTCCCTGCGGAATGCGGGCCAGGCAGTAGGGTACCGGCTCGCCACCGATCACCAGCACCCGCTTGTCACCCTCGGCGATCTCGGGCAGGAAGCGCTGCACCATGACGGTCTGCACGCCGTCGCGGTTCAGGGTCTCGGTGATGGCGCCCAGGTTCAGGCCATCTTCCCGCACCCGGAAGATGCCCGTCCCGCCCATGCCATCCAGCGGCTTGAGGATGATGTCGCGCTGCTCGGCATGGAAACGCCGGATCTCGGCCGCATCCCGCGTCACCAGGGTGGGACCGATGAACTGGGGAAACTCAAGGATCGAGAGCTTCTCCGGATGATCGCGCAGCGCGCGCGGCCGGTTGAAGACCCGGGCGCCATCGCGCTCGGCCTGCTCCAGCAGGTGGGTGGCGTAGAAATACTCGCTGTCAAAGGGCGGGTCCTTGCGCATCACGACCGCGCCGAAATCCCGCAGCGCGACAGTACGCGGACCGGCCTCGCTGAACCAGGCCTGGGGATCGCCGGTGAGGGCGAGGTCGCGCGCCCGGGCAACGACCGGTTCGCCACGTCGCCACAGGATGTCGGGCACCTCGCAGGCGCTGACCCGCCAGCCCCGCCGCTGCGCCTCGCGCATCATCGCGAAGGTGCTGTCCTTGCGGATCTTGAAACTTTCCAGGGGGTCGGCAACGAATAGCAGGTTCATCGGGGGTCGGGGCTGGACAGGGGGCTCATCCGCTGGAAGGGACGCGTGGCCCGCACGGCAGGCAGGGCAGTCGCGTCATCGACTTGGCCCGGGATGCCGAGCATAGCCGTTTCGCGGCTTGCCTTCAGGACCAGGGGCTTGCATCATGGCCGCCGGCGCGGCAGCCGCTGCGCGCCGAGCGCCAGCAGGCCCGCGACAACGCCCCAGAAAGCCGAGCCGATACCGGCCAGCGTCACACCGCTGAGCGTCACCAGAAAGGTGATCACGGCCGCCTCACGATGCGATTCGTCGACGACGGCCGAAGCCAGAGCGCTGCCGATGGTGCCCAGCAGCGCCAGACCGGCGATGGCGGCCACGAGTTCCCGGGGAAACGCCATCAGCACGCCGGTGACCGCCGCGCCGAACAGGCCGATCAGCACGTAGATCAGGCCGCACCAGACCGCCGCGGTATAGCGGCGCGTCGGGTCGGGATGGGCCTCGCGCCCCATGCAGATGGCGGCGGTGATCGCGCTCAGGTTGAGGGCAAAGGCGCCGAAAGGGGCCAGAACCAGGGTGATCAGACCGGTCAGGGTCACGATGGGCGAAATGGGAATACCGGGGGGTCCACCGATGGAGCGCCGGTCGGCGTACCCGGCGGCCCGGATCGCCGCCACGCCGGGCAGGTTCTGCGACGCCATGGTGACCACGAACAGCGGCAAAGCCAGGCTGATCGTGGCCGCCAGGCTGAAGCGGGGTGCGGTGTACACCGGCATGGCCAGTTGCAGGCCGCCGACGGGCTCCCGCAGTCGTCCGCCCCAGGCTTCAAACATCACGGCCACCAGCAGGGCCAAGGGCACGGCATAGCGCGGCACCAGGCGCCGGCCCAGCAGATAGGTCACCAGCATCAGCAGCACCAGAGGCAGGGCGGTCTGAGCGGCGGCAAAAGCGGTCAAGCCGAAGCGCGCCAGCACACCGGCCAGCAGCGCGGCGGCAATCGCCACCGGCAGGCGGTCCATCACCCGCTCGAACCAACCCGTCAGGCCGGACAGCACGATCAGAACGGCGCACACCATGAAGGCCCCGACCGCCTCGGGCAATGGGTATCCCCCGGCCAGGCCGGCGGTGGCCAGCACCGCAGCACCCGGTGTGCTCCAGGCGACCATGACCGGCTGGCGCAGCCACAGGGACGGCAGGGCCGATCCCAGCCCCATGCCCAGCCCCAGCGCCCACATCCAGGAGCTGAACTGGGCGGGTGTGGCGCCGAAGGCCTGGGCGGCCTGCCAGACGATGGCGACCGAGCTGGTGAAGCCGACCAGCACTGCCACGAAGCCGGCCGTCAGGGTGGACAGGGAAGAGTCGCGCAGAAACCGCATGGTGTTGCCCGGCCGCCGCCCAAGCTGCGGCCGGGGCGTTCAGATCTCGATCTTGGAGCCCAGTTCGACCACCGCATTGTTGGGCAGCTTGAGAAAGTCCGCGGCGGCGCTGGCGTTGCGGTGCATCTGGGCGAACAGCTTCTCGCGCCACTGAGCCATGCCACCGCCGATGGTGGGGATGACGGTGTCGCGCGACAGGAAGTAGCTGGTGTTCATGGGATCGAGTTCGCAGCCGCGGCCCCGGATCTGTTCCAGCGCGCGGGGCAGGTCGGGATCGTTCTTGAAGCCGTAATGCACCACCACCTGCCAGCAATCGTGCCCGAGGGACTCGACCTCGACCCGGCGGTCCATGCCGATCCAGGGCACCTCGTGGTTGCGCACCGTCACGAACAGGTTGTGCTGGTGCAGCACCTTGTTGTGCTTGAGGTTGTGCAGCAGCGCGTTGGGCACGGTGCCGGGCTCGGCCGTCAGGAACACCGCGGTGCCCTCGACCCGGGCTGGCGGACTGACAAACACGGCATCCAGAAAGCTGTTGAGATCCAGGGCGTCGCTCTTGAGGCTGGCGTTGAGCAGGCGCCGCCCTTCATTCCAGGTGATCATGAGCGTGAACACGGCGGCGCCGATGAGCAGCGGAAACCAGCCGCCATCGGTGAACTTGAGCAGGTTGGAGGCCCAGAAGGCAAAGTCCACCACGAAAAAGAATCCGGTCGCAAGGACGCACAGCCAGAGCGGGTAATTCCAGCCGAAGCGGATGACGTAGAAGGTGAGCACGGTGGTGATCAGCATGTCGGTGCAGACCGCGATGCCGTAGGCAGCGGCCAGGTTGCTGGACGACTTGAACAGCACCACGGCCAGCACGATGGCCACGAACAGCCCCCAGTTGACGAAGGGCAGGTAGATCTGGCCGGCCTCCCGCACGCTGGTGTGCTGCACCTGCAGACGCGGCAGGTAGCCCAGCTGGATGACCTGCTTGGTCACACTGAAAGCCCCCGAGATCAAGGCTTGCGAAGCAATCACGGTGGCCGCCGTGGCCAGCACCACCAGGGGCAGCAAGGCCCAGTCAGGTGCCATCATGAAAAAAGGGTTCTTGACGGCATCAGGCTCGTTGAGCAGCAACGCCCCCTGGCCAAAATAGTTCAGCGTGAGCGACGGCATGACCACGGCAAACCAGGCCAGGCGAATGGGCTGTTTGCCAAAATGCCCCATGTCGGCATACAAGGCTTCTCCGCCGGTCACACACAGCACCACCGCCCCCAGGATGATGAAGGTGGTGCCCGGCTCGTTGATCATGAAGCGCAGGGCAAAGTGCGGACTGATCGCCCACAAAATGGCAGGCTGGGTGGCGATGTGATAAATGCCCAAGACGGAGA
>VERU01000233.1 GCA_018882485.1 Rhodoferax sp.
CGTCCGGCTCGGGATCGTGGCCGGCGCCGCGACCAGTCCGACCGGAACGTCGCTGGCGTTCTGGGTACCGGCTTCGATCGGGCACCGATCAGACGGCACGACGGCCGTGTTTCCGCATACGGTCACCGACCGCGCCAAGCCGGGGCTGATCGCCGTGAATCGCCTCGGCCGTCGCTTCGTCAATGAGGCGGTGTCCTATCACGAGTTCGTGCTGGCCCAGTTGCAGGATTCCGCCGCCTGTTGCCCAGCCTGGCTGGTATGCGACCGCGGTTTTCTCTGGAAGTACGGACTCGGTCGCATCCGTCCCTTCGCGCTTTCGCTGTCGAAGGAACTACGCAGCGGCTACCTGAAGCGGGCGTCGACCCTTGCCGAACTCGCCGAACGGATCGGCGTGCCGCCTGCCGCCTTCGAGGACACGGTACGTACCTTCAATGCCGGCGCGAGCCAAGGCCTGGACCCCGAGTTCGGGCGCGGCGGCAACATCTACCAGCGTCACCTGGGTGATGCGGATGTCCGGCCCAACCCCTGTATTGCCCCCATCACATCGCCTCCCTTCTACGCGGTCGCGGTCTATCCGGCGGATCTGGGGATGGCCGCCGGACTGCTGACCGACGAACACGCGCGGGTGCTGGGTACGGACCGCAGACCCATTGCCGGTCTGTATGCCTGTGGAAACGACATGCACTCGGTGATGAACGGCGCGTACCCCGGACCCGGCATCACGCTCGGTCCGGCTTTGACATTCGGCTACCTGGCCGCTGTGCACGCGAGCAGTGACGTGCAACCAGCCGATTGAACCTTGCGTACGAAACGGATCGTGGCCTGCCATGGCGCCACGAAAGCGGGCCTTACGCTGACAACCAGAAAATGCGAATGGATGTTTCCAGCGGCCGGGGGCACACTCCTGCGCCATCCCATCGGCAAGTGGTGTCGATCGACCCGCGGGCACCGATGGCATCTTCAGGAGACAACCATGACGAAACGCCAGTTCATCAGCCTCGCCATCGCCTGCGCAAGCGCCCTTGCGATCGGCAGCGTGCAGGCGCAGACCTACCCCGACAAGCCAGTCCGCATCATTCTGCCTTTCCCCACCGGCACCGGTCCGGACACGGTCATGCGGATGATCGGCGAGCGCCTGACCAAGCTCTGGGGGCAGCAGGTATTGATCGACAACCGCCCCGGCGCCAATGGCTGGATCGCCATGGAGGCGGCCAAGCGAGCAACCCCCGATGGCTACACGTTGCTGCAGACAGATGCACCGCCACTGACTGTTGCCCAGCACCTGTGGAAGAAGCTGCCGTATGACCCCGTGAAGGACTTCGAACCTCTAGGCGGGTTGTACCGTACGTACTACTTCGTCACGGTCGCGGCGGACTCCAAGTGGAACAGCGTGGGCGATCTCATTGCAGCCGCGAAGGCCAATCCTGACAAGTTGACCTACGGTTCCTCGGGCAACGGGGGCAACCTGCATCTCGGCGGCGCGATGATGGTCAAGGCGACGGGGACCAAGATGACGCATGTCCCGTACAAGGAGACCACGCAGATCTACGTGTCGATCAACACCGGCGACATCAGCTGGGCAGTGGGCACAGCCTCCACGACGCGCCCCATGCTGCAGGCCAACAAGGTCAAGTACCTTGCCATCACGAGCCAGAAGCGCAGCCCGCTGTTCCCCAACATCCCGACGGTGGCCGAAGCTGGAGGCCCGGCGAACTACGAGCTTCAGACCTGGGTGGCACTCTATGCGCCCACGGGTGTTCCCAAGGCGATTGTGGGAAAGATCAACGCGGACCTCGGCCGGGTGCTGCAGGATCCTGAAATCAAGTCGTACCTCAATGGTGTCGGCTTCGAGCCGCTGATCGTGAACCCTGGCGAAATGAACGAGATCGTCCGCAAGGACACCGCCATGTTCCGGGACGTCGTGAAGGACTTGAACCTCCAACTCGACTGAGCACCAAGCCATGGCCATGCGCGGCGTCGTATTCACTGGTGATCGCCACCTGGACATCCTGAGCTTCGACGACCCGGTTCCCGGTGACGACGACGCCATCATCGAGGTCAAGGCCTCAGGATTCTGCGGAAGCGACCTGCACTATTACCGCGGCGAGCGCAACGGTTCGGTGGCGGCCAAGTCGGAGGCCTACCTCGCCGAACACGGCATCCGTCGGGACGACCCGATCATTGCAGGGCATGAGCCTTGCGGTGTCGTTGCGGAGCTGGGCCGCAACGTCGATCGCCGGTTGCTGCGCAAGGGCGACCGTGTGCTGGTCCACCACTACAAGGGCTGCAGCTTCTGCGAGCCATGCCGCAGCGGCTGGATTCAGATGTGCGACCGCGGCGCTCTCGTCTATGGACAGACGGCGCACGGCGCCCACGCACCCTTCATGCGCGTGCCTGCGCGCGCACTCGTCAAGATCCCCGAGGAGCTATCTTTCTCGACCGGTGCGGCGATCTCCTGCGGGGCTGGTACGGCGTTCGCCGCCATGGAACGGCTCGAACTCAGCGCGCGCGATACGCTGGCGGTCTTCGGCTTGGGGCCGGTCGGACAGTCAGCAATCCAGTTCGCCAGGGCGATGGGTGTCCGGGTGATCGCCGTTGATGTCTCGGAGGCGCGCGTCGAGGCGGCCAGGTCCTTGTTCGGAGCGGACGCATGCGTCAATTCCGCAACCACTGACGCGGTCGAAGCCATCATGGAGTGGACGCAGGGGCGCGGTGCCTCTGTCGCGATCGATTGCTCGGGTGTCAATGCTGCGCGCCAGGCGGCTGTCCGCAGCACCTGCAACTGGGGGCGAGTCGCGTTTGTCGGGGTCGGCGGGCGCGTGGACCTGGAAGTGTGGCCGGACCTGATGGTTCGCCAGAGAACCCTCATCGGACACTGGACCTTCTCGGACACTGGCTTGGCACGCTGTGTCCGCTACGTTGCCGACCACGGGGTGGACATTGATCGTCAGTTCAGTGATCGCTGGTCCTTGGACCAGGCCGCTGCCGCCTATCGGAAGTTCGATCTGCAGACAGCGGGCAAGGCCTATTTTTCATTCTGAAGCCCGCGGGCTTCAGGCCACCATCCGGAGTACGCCGGTCGCGTCCTCCTGGTGTTCCATCCGTTGCAGGAAGCGGTGCACGTCCTCGATGCGTTCCCTCGACAAGGTTCGAGGCGCAAAGCCAGCGCAGTCGATGAACTTGCGGACGACACCCTCCCACCCCAGGGGGGCAGCGGCACTGCCTGGCACATCCTGGCCGACGCGCTCCACGATGCGGCCATCGGTCAGATGGATCTCGACGCGGCCCAGCGGCAGTTCGCCGCGCCAGTCCAGGCTGGCGTCGTCGACCGGTTGAATCCTGGCGGCCAGGGACAGAACCGTCGGATCCTGCAGTGCATCGGGTGTGAAGTCGCCGAGACCCATGGCTCCGCGCGCGGCAGCCACGGCCACCAGGTAGGGCAAGCTGAACTTGGCGTCGACCAGGGTCGTGGGCCGGCGCCGCGTGTCCAGCGGTTCGCACATCAGGCGGTGGTAGTCGCCCACAAAAATCCGGATGCGATCGATCTGATCTGGGCGGATGGCATGCTCACGCACCAACTGGATCGCCGCGTGCACATGGCTGTGGGATGTGCCGACCGCCGGCCACTGCTTGTAGAGCGTGCGTCCACCGCTGAAGGTCCTTCCGAGGCCATCGAGCATGCGTTCACGCTGGTACTGTCCCTGGAAGTAGATGTCGAAGATGCCGAGGCTTCCCTCGAAGATGGTCGGCACACCACTGATGCCTTTCTCCGCCATGAGCGCCGCTGTGACCGCACCGCGTGCAGGGAATGCCGCATAGAGTGCACGCAGGTCACTGCCGGTGGCGTTGATGACCGCCATCGTGCCGCAAGATTGCATGCTCGCAATGCCGAACGCCGCTGCCACCTGCTCAGTCGGCAACCGCATCAAGCGGGCGCATGCCGCAGTGGCGCAGTAGACGCCAATGGCCGTAGAGAAGTTCCAGTCCTTCTTCCAGTTGACATTGGCGATCAACCGATGGAACAGGTCCTGCCCGACCGCGATGGCGGTGATCATCTCTCGGCCGGACACTGCGGTACCACGTGCGGCCCGCCGCTCGGCCACTGCGAACACCGCTGGCAGCATGGCGCTGCCCGAGTGCTGGCCCCAGGGAGTCTGATCGTCAAAGTCCAGGGCGTGCGCCATCGCGCCATTGGCAAACGCTGCCGCAAGCGCGGACACGCGGCCGCCGAATCCGATCAAGGAGCACTCGGGTACGCCACCTTCCTCGCGTGCGATGGCGACGACGTCCTGGACGGCCCGCTCCATTCCACCAGCCGCAAGCATGACACCCAGCATGTCCAGAACGCTTTGCCTGGCACCTTCCACCGCGTCGGCCGAGAGTGACTCGTACTGCGTTGCGGCGACATGCTTGGCCAATACCGCACACAAGTCAGGCTGCGTCATGAACCCGGGATCTCCATCTGATGTTTCGTCATTGCATGCTCCTTTCATCGGGTCAGAGAAAGACCTGCACGGATTTTTCTTCCGTGTAAGAGTACAGCTCCTCCAGTCCACGTTCTCGGCCGATGCCACTGTTTCGAAACCCGCCGAACGGTACTGCTCGGGGATTGGTGGCGACGCCATTGATCCACAGGAAGCCAGCCTGCAGGCGGCGGGCGGCACGGAAGGCCGTGGACAGGTCCCGGGACCAGATCGCACCGGTCAGGCCCAGGTCGACATCGTTCGCCATCGCAAGTGCCTCCTCCTCATCGGACCAGCGCAGGATCGAGAGGACCGGCCCGAATATCTCCTCGCGTGCGATGCGCATGTCCTGACGGACGTCCGCAAATACTGTCGGTTCGAACCAGAAGCCGCGCTCGAAAACGCCGCCCGTCGGGCGTCTGCCACCGGCGACCAGGCGGGCTCCTTCCTCCAGGC
>VERU01000234.1 GCA_018882485.1 Rhodoferax sp.
GGATGGCGCACTGCAGCTGCAGCAGGGGCTGGCGCTGCACCCGGTGCGCCGGCTGGGTTCGGTGGCCAGCGGGGGCGCGCCGCTGGCGGTGATGGACATCGGCGCGGCCCAGCAGTTCTTCGGACGGCTGGGGCGGCTCGACCGGATCGATCTGCGGCTGCGCCCCGGCACCGACCGTTCGGCACTGCTGCGGGCGCTGCAGGCCACCCCCGGCTGGCCACAGGGTCTGCGCGCCGGTGAACCGGCCGAGGCGGCAGAGCGGGTCGGCGCGCTGTCGCGGGCCTACCGGGTGAACCTGAGCGTGCTGGCGCTGATCGCGCTGTTCACCGGCGCGTTCCTGGTGTTTTCGGTGCTGGCGCTGAGCGTGGCCAAGCGGGCCCAGCCGCTGGCGCTGCTGGGCGTGCTGGGGCTGACCGCCCGGCAGCGCATGCAGCTGGTGCTGTGGGAATCGCTGGCGCTGGGGCTGCTGGGCAGTCTGCTGGGTCTGGCGCTGGGCACCGGTCTGGCGGCGCTGGCCCTGCGCCTGCTGGGCGGCGACCTGGGTGGCGGCTACTTCGCCGGAGCGCAACCGGCCCTGCAATGGCATCCGGGCCCGGCCCTGCTGATCGGCGCTGCCGGCGTGCTGGCGGCGCTGGCGGGCGGCTGGTGGCCGGCACGCGAAGCCGCCCGGCTGCCCCCGGCGCAGACGCTGAAAGGGCTGGACAGCACGGGCTCGTCGTCAGGGCCGGCCTGGCTGGCGCCGGCGCTGATGCTCGCGGCACTGGCGCTGGCCCATGCGCCACCGCTGGGCGGACTGCCGGTTGCGGCCTACCTGTCGGTGGCACTGCTGCTGGTTGGCGGCATCCTCGCCCTGCCCGCCTGTGCGGCCTGGGTGCTGAAAGGCCTGCAACCCCTGACCCGGGGCCATGCGCTGCCAATGCTGGCCCTGGAACGGGCTCGCCGTTCGCGGGCCGGCGCCGCCGTGGCGCTCAGCGGGGTGGTGGCCTCTCTCAGTCTGGCGGTCGCGTTGACGGTGATGGTCGCCAGCTTCCGGGACTCGGTCACCCAATGGCTGGACCGGGTGCTGCCGGCCGACCTGTATGTGCGCAGTGCCGCCAGCCTGCGGGAGGCTGACAGCCTCTACTTCAGCCCCGAGCTGGTGCAGGCCGCCGAACGGCTACCGGGTGTGCAACGGCTGCGCGCCCAGCGTTTGCGTGCCCTGCAGCTGGACCCGGCCCGGGCACCGGTGGCTTTGCTGGTGGGCGACTGGGACGATGCAAGCCGGCACTGGCCCATGACCGGTCCCACCGCGCCCGTACCCGCCGGGCGGGTGGGCATCTACGTGAGCGAGGCGGTGGTGGACTTGTACGGCGCCCGATGGGGTGCGGATTGGCCCTTGCTTTCCGAGCATTTTCGGGCTCCAGGCCTTTCTGATAAAGGATCGGATGCTCTATTTTTTGTAGCGGGTGTGTGGCGCGACTATGCGCGTCAGGGCGGGGCCGTCGCCCTGCACCGGCAGGACTACAGCCGCCTGTCAGACGACCGGCGCAGCAACGATCTGGCGTTCTGGCTGGCGCCTAGCGTCCAAGTGGCCCAGATCCAGCAGGGCCTGCGGGCCCAGGTCGAGCGCGAATCGCCGGGTGCGGGAGCCTTGCTGGAGTTTGGCACCGCGAGCCAGATCCGGGCTGCATCGCTGACCCTTTTCGACCGCAGTTTTGCCGTGACTTACTGGCTGCAGGCGGTGGCCATCGGCATCGGGCTGTTCGGCGTGGCGGCCAGCTTCAGCGCGCAGGTGCTGGCGCGGCGCAAGGAATTCGGTCTGCTGGCCCACCTGGGCCTGACGCGGCGGCAGATCCTGACGCTGGTCACGGCCGAAGGCGCGGTGTGGACGGGTCTGGGCGCCCTGGCCGGCACGGCGCTGGGTCTGGCGGTGGCGGTGGTGCTGGTGCATGTGGTGAACCCGCAGAGCTTTCACTGGACCATGGACATGAGCGTGCCCGCCCTGCGCATCGGGCTGCTGGCTCTGGCGGTGGTGGCGGCGGGAACAGTGACCGCGTGGCTGAGCGCCCGCCCGGCAGCGGGGCGCGGTGCGGTGCTGGCCGTGAAGGAGGACTGGTGAGCCGCGCTGCGCCGCCGTCCGGATCGCGCCGCCAGCTGCTGAGCCTGGCCGGGGGTATGGGTGCGGGTCTGGTGTTGTCGGGACCGGCGGCGGCGCTGCCCGCGCAGACGCTGCGCTTTCCGCGCGATCACGGCAGCCACCCCGATTTCCGCACCGAGTGGTGGTACCTGACTGGCCGGCTGGAGGCCCGAGCGCCAGCTCGGGAATTCGGCTTCCAGCTCACCTTCTTTCGCACCCGGGTGGCGACGGCCCAGACGGTGCAATCGGCGTTTGCAGCGCGGCAGCTGCTGGCCGCCCATGCCGCCGTCACCGATCTGGCCTCGGGCCGGCTGCTGCACGACCAGCGGCTGGCACGCGCCGGCTTCGGGGTGGCCCAGGCCGACGAGGACGACACCCGCATCCGGCTGCGCGACTGGTCGCTGGTGCGCCAGAACGGACGCTATCGGGCACAGGTCGCAGGCCCGGATATCGACTTCACGCTGGAGGTGTCGGAAACCCAGCCGCTGCTCCTGCAGGGCCAGGACGGACTCTCGCGCAAGGGACCGGAACCGCGTCAGGCGTCTTATTACTACAGCCTGCCGCAGTTGCAGGTGACGGGCGAGTTGCAGTTGCAGGGGCGTGCGCACCCGGTGCAGGGCCGGGCCTGGCTGGACCATGAATGGAGCCAGGAGCTGCTGCACCCGCAGGCGGTGGGCTGGGACTGGATCGGCATGAACCTGCAGGACGGCTCGGCGCTGACGGCTTTCCAGCTGCGTGACCGCCACGGGCGCGCGCTGTGGGAGGGCGGCTCCTTCCGTCACCCGGCCATGGGCGCGGGCGCCCGCCCCTATGTCTTCGCCCCCGGCGAGGTGGAGTTTCGCGCCGCGCGGCACTGGATCAGCCCGCTGACCGGCGCCCGCTACCCGGTGGAGTGGCGCATCCGCACGCCCGCCGACATCTACACCGTGCGCGCCAGGCTGGACAACCAGGAGCTCGACAGCCGGGCCTCCACCGGCACGGTCTACTGGGAAGGTCTCGCCGAGCTCGTCGACAGCCAGGGCCGGCCCGTGGGTCAGGGGTATCTGGAGATGACGGGCTACGTCAGCCCGCTGCGACTCTGACCTTGTGGCCCACCCCTTCGCCCCCATCTGAGCACGATGAATCCGTCACGCACTGCCGCTGCCGCCCCGCCCCGCTCGCTGTCCGGCCTGTGGCCCTTTCTGCGGCCCTACCGGCTGCAGATCGGACTGGCGCTGCTGTTCCTGGTGCTGGCCGCCATGGCGACGCTGGCTTTCCCCCTGGCGCTGCGCAGCCTGATCGACAGCGGCCTGATGCCCTCGGACCGGGGGGAGCAGGCGCTGGCGCTGCGCGAGCACTTCGCCGCGCTGTTCGGCGTCGCCGTGGCGCTGGGCCTGTTTTCGGCGGCACGCTTCTATACGGTGACCTGGCTGGGCGAGCGGGTCAGCGCCGACCTGCGCAATGCGGTGTACCGCCATGTGCTGCAGCAGAGCCCGGAGTTTTTCGAAACCACGCAGACCGGCGAGGTGCTGTCGCGCCTGACAGCCGACACCACCCTGGTGCAGACGGTGGTGGGGTCGTCGCTCAGCATGGGGCTGCGCAATGGGGTGATGGGCATCGGGGCGCTGGCCATGCTGGTCTGGACCAACCCCTGGGTGATGGCGCAGGTGCTGCTGGTGCTGGTGGGCGTGGTCATCCCGGCGCTGTGGTTCGGACGGCGGGTGCGCCGGCTGTCGCGGGCCAGCCAGGACCGGGTCGCCGATTCGAGCGCCATCGCAGCCGAGGTGCTCAATGCCATCCCGGTCGTGCAAAGCTACACCGCCGAGGACCGCGAGGCAGCGCGCTTCGATGCCTCCACCGACAGCGCCTTCCGAACGGCGGTACGGCGCACCGCCGCCCGCTCGGTGCTGGTCGGCTTCATCATCATCGCCACCTCGGCGGCCCTGCTGTGGGGCCTGTACCTGGGCACGCAGGCGGTGATGGCGGGTCGCATCAGCGCCGGGCACCTGGGCCAGACCGTGGTGTACGTGATCATCCTGGCCAGCGCCTTCGCCATCCTCGGCGAAGTCTACGGCGACCTGCTGCGCGCCGCCGGGGCGACCGAGCGCCTGATGGAGCTGCTGGGCAGCGCGTCTCCCATTTCTTCCCCGAG
Organism: Rhodoferax sp.; assembly: GCA_018882485.1. Lineage (GTDB taxonomy): Bacteria > Pseudomonadota > Gammaproteobacteria > Burkholderiales > Burkholderiaceae_C > Rhodoferax. Next base: position 4,248 of record VERU01000234.1, read on the forward strand.
AAATCCGGTCCCAGCCCCCGCCCTGCAAGGCGGGAGTGCTATTGAATTTGAAGCAGTCGGATTCCATTATCCGTCCCGGCCCGGGCAGGCCGCGCTGTCGGATTTCTCTCTGCACGTGCGCCAGGGCAGCACGGTGGCCATCGTCGGGCCGAGCGGCGCCGGCAAGAGCACGGTGTTCCAGTTGCTGCTGCGCTTCTACGACCCGGGCGCAGGTGAGATCCGGCTCGATGGCGTGCCGATCCGGCAGCTGGCGTTGTCCGACCTGCGCCAGCGCATCGGCATCGTGCCGCAGGAGCCGGTGATCTTCTCCAGCAGCGCGCTGGAGAACATCCGCTACGGCCGGCCGGATGCCAGCGACGAAGAGGTGCACGCGGCTGCCCGCGCCGCCTTTGCCGACGAGTTCATCCGCGCCCTGCCCGAGGGCTATGCCACCTTCCTCGGCGAACGCGGCGTACGCCTGTCTGGCGGCCAGCGCCAGCGCATCGCCATCGCGCGGGCGATCCTGAAGAACCCCCCGCTGCTGCTGCTCGACGAAGCCACCAGCGCGCTGGATGCCGAGAGCGAACGCATGGTGCAGGCCGCGCTAGAGTCGGCCATGCGCGGGCGCACCACGCTGGTGATCGCCCACCGGCTGGCCACAGTGCAGCAG
>VERU01000235.1 GCA_018882485.1 Rhodoferax sp.
GGTGTACACATGGTCGAAGCGGATGGTGGGGTGCGTGAATTCATCCAGAGTGGCCTGAATCCGGGCCAGCACCTCGGGCTCCACCGCCTCGTCCATCAGACCCTGGGAGGACTTCCACAACAGCGCCCCCCCTTCCTTGAGGATGTTCAGCGCCACGCCGATGGCCACCAGCGCATCCAGCCACAGCCAGCCGGTGAACCCCACCGCAGCGATGCCGACCACCACGCCCACCGAGGTCCAGACATCGGTCACCAGGTGCCGCGCATCGGCTTCCAGTGCGATGGAGCGGTGCCGCCGCGCCGCGCCGAACATGATCCAGGCCAGCAGGCCGTTCAGGGCCGAACTCAAGACCGACAGCGCCAGACCCCAGCCCACCGACTCGATGGGTTGAGGCTCCCAGAGACGCTGCGCGGCGGCCCAGATGATGGCCGCGGCCGCGGCGATGATGAGCACGCCCTCGAATCCCGAAGAAAAATACTCGGCCTTGTGGTGTCCGTAGGGGTGGTCTTCGTCGGGGGGGCGGGCGGCCACCGTGACCATCATCAGGGCGAACACCGCGCTCGCCAGATTGACCAGCGACTCCATCGCGTCCGACAGCAGGCCCACCGAACCGGTCAGCGCCCACGCCAGGGTCTTCAGACCGATGGTGATGGCCGCCACCACGACCGACACCGCCAGCAGACGGCGCGGCGTGAGCCAGTCGGCTGTGCGCCCGGTGCCAGAGCGGGTGCTCATCCGGCCAGCGTCACGCGGGCGAACTTGCGTTTGCCCACCTGCAGCACGTAGGTTCCTGCGCCGAGCTTGAGCCCCCGGTCACTGATCACCGTGGCGTCGACGCGCACGCCACCGCCATCGATCAGACGATGGCCCTCGCCACTGGATGCCGCCAGGCCGGCGAGCTTGAGCAGCGCCCCGATCCCCACTGCGGCCCCTCCTTCACCCAGCGGCAGGTTCAGCTCCGGGATGTCCTCCGGCACGCCGCCACGGCTGCGCAGCGCGAAGTCCTGCTCGGCCGCATCGGCCGCCGCAGCCGAATGGAAGCGGGTGGTGATCTCGCGGGCCAGCGCCACCTTCGCGTCCTTGGGGTTGCGTCCGGCCTGCACCTCGGCCCTGAGCGCCTCGATCTCAGCCAGGCTGCGAAAGCTCAGCAGCGTGTACCAGCGCCACATCAGCGTGTCTGAAATGCTGAGCACCTTGGCGAACATGGTGTTAGCATCTTCGGAGATGCCCACGTAGTTGTTCTTGCTCTTGGACATTTTTTCGACACCGTCCAGCCCTTCGAGCAGGGGCATGGTCAGGATGCACTGCGGGTCCTGCCCGTATTCCGCCTGCAAATGGCGGCCCACCAGCAAATTGAACTTCTGGTCGGTGCCGCCCAGCTCCAGATCACTCTTGAGGGCCACGCTGTCGTAACCCTGCATCAGCGGGTACAGGAATTCGTGCACGCTGATCGGCGTGCCGGCCTTGAAGCGTTCATGGAAGTCGTTGCGCTCCATCATGCGGGCCACGGTGTAGCGGGCGGCCAGCTGGATCATGCCGCGTGAACCCAGGGCGTCGCCCCACTCGCTGTTGTAGCGGATCTCGGTGCGGGCCGGGTCCAGCACCATGGCCGCCTGCCGGTAATAGGTCTGCGCGTTGGCCTCGATCTGTTCGCGGGTCAGCGGCGGGCGCGTGCTGTTGCGCCCGGAGGGATCGCCGATCAGCGAGGTGAAATCGCCGATGAGGAAGATCACCGTATGGCCCAGGTCCTGGAGTTGCCGCATCTTGTTCAGCACCACGGTATGGCCCAGATGGATGTCCGGCGCCGTGGGATCGAGCCCGAGCTTGATGCGCAGCGCCACCCCCGTGGCCTCCGATCGGGCCAGCTTGGCCACCCAGTCGTCCTGGGGAATCAGTTCCTCGCAGCCGCGCAGGGTCACGGCGAGGGCCTCGCGAACGCGGTCGGTGACGGGATACCGGGGGGGCGGGGCTGCTTGCATGGAAGGTCTTGATGAAGTCAAGGGAACGTGCGCCGCTATACTTTGCGCTTTTTCAAGCTGCGGATTCTATGGCCGTGGCTGGGAACCCCCCCGCAGGGGTGCGGCCGTCGCTGTCACCCCATCCCGACGAAAGCTGCCCCTTGATCGATCGTCTGGTCACCGAAGCCGAACAGCGCCTGGAAGCGGCCCTGGCCCTGGCACGCCGCCACCCCAAGCGGGTTGCCGCGGTGGTGGCCGCACTGCTGCTGGGCGCAACGGGTGCCACCTTCGCCGTGGCCTCACTTGCGCCCGATGCCGCCAATCTGCAGGTGCGGCAAATCCTGGAAAGCGTGCCGCTGCCGCAACAGCCAGTCTCCACCGAGTCGGCCGTGGCGCCCACGCTCTACCGGTCCGACTTCTCACGCGCCAGCGACACGGCGCAAAGCCTGCTGCGACGACTGGGCATCGACGACCCGGCGGCGGCCGAATTCCTGCGCACCGACGCCAACGCCCGCCAGCTGCTGGGACGAGCCGGACGCAGCGTCACCGCCGAGGCCGGTGAATTCAACGCGCTGCGCCGGCTGACGGCGCGCTGGAGCCCGGAAGACGACGGCCAGTTCAAACGGCTGGTGATTGAACCCGGGCCGCAAGGCTGGAACTCGCGCCTGGAGACCGCACCGCTGACCGCATCCACACGGCTGGCCAGCGGCACCATCCAGAGCTCGCTGTTCGCAGCCACCGACGAAGCCCGCATCCCCGACGCCATCGCGCTGCAGGTGGCCGACATTTTTTCGGGCGACATCGACTTCCACCGCGCTCTGCGCAAAGGGGACCGGTTCTCCATCGTCTACGAAACGCTGGAGGGCGACGGCGAACCGCTGCGCGCGGGCCGGGTCCTCAGCGCAGAATTCGTCAACAGTGGCCGCAGCTTTCAGGCCCTGTGGTTCCAGCCCCCCGGGGCCGGCGGCAAGGGTGGCTACTACACACCCGAGGGGCAGAGCCTGCGGCGCGCCTACCTGGCCTCGCCCATGGAGTTCTCGCGCCTGACCAGCGGCTTCAAGATGCGCTTTCACCCCATCCTGCAGAAGTGGACGGCCCACCTGGGCGTCGATTACGCAGCCCCGACCGGCACGCCGGCGCGAGCGGTGGGCGATGGCACCGTGGATTTCGCAGGCGTGCAGAACGGGTTCGGCAACGTGGTCATCCTGAATCACCGCAACCAGCACACCACGGTCTACGCCCACCTCAGCCGCATCCTGGTGCGCAAGGGCCAGAGCGTGAGCCAGGGCCAGCATGTCGGCCTGGTGGGGTCGACCGGCTGGGCCACCGGCCCGCACCTGCATTTCGAGTTCCGCGTCAACGGACAGCACCGGGATCCGCTCACGATGGCACGCCAGAGCGAATCGGTACCGCTGGCCGCGTCGGCGCGGCCAGCCTTCGACGGTGCGGCGGCCCAGGCCCGGGTGGCCCTGGCGGGGGCGGCGTCGCTGCAGCGCGCCACGGCCGAATAAGGCGGCACCCTGCCCGCAGCCCGCATGTCCGAGCGGTACATCGGCCTGATGTCCGGCACCTCGCTGGACGGCGTCGATGGGGTGCTGGCGGATTTTTCCGACCCGGGGTTTCGGGTGGTGGCCCACTCCAGCCAGATCATGCCGGTGGCCTTGCGCGCCGAACTGCTGGCGCTGAACCGTCCGGGCGAAAACGAATTGCACCGCGCCGCGCTGGCTGCGCAGGCCCTCGTCCGGCTCTACCACCAGGTGGTGGTCGACCTGCTGCACCGCTCGGGGATCCGGGCCGATGAGGTGCGCGCCATCGGCGCCCACGGACAGACCGTGCGCCACCGACCGATCCTGGACGACGGGATCGGGTACACGCTGCAACTCAACAACCCGGCCCTGCTGGCCGAGTGGTGTGGCATCGATGTAATCGCCGATTTCCGCAGCCGAGATGTCGCCGCTGGCGGGCAGGGCGCCCCCCTGGTGCCGGCCTTTCACCATTCGGTGTTCCGCCAGGCCCGCTCGGGTACCGCCGTGTTGAACCTGGGCGGAATCGCCAATCTCACGGTGCTGGGGCCAGCCGGGCAGCCGGCCGACTCGGTTCTGGGGTTCGACTGCGGGCCGGCCAACGCCCTGATCGACCATTGGTGTCAACAACACCGGGGCCAGAATTTCGACCGGGATGGCGCCTGGGCTGCGGGGGGCCAGGTCCGCGAAGACCTGCTCGCGACCTTGCTGGATGAACCCTTCTTTGCGCTGTCCCCGCCCAAAAGCACGGGGCGAGACCTGTTCAACGCCGACTGGCTGGACCAGCGTCTGGAGCGGCATCCGGGGATCGATCCGCAGGACGTCCAGGCCACCCTCACGGCCCTGACGGTGCGCAGCTGCGCCGAGGCGGTGCGACGCCATGCCCCATCGGTGAACCGGCTCGTGGTCTGCGGCGGCGGCGCCTACAACGCCACACTGATGGCCGGACTGGCGCGCGGCCTGCCGGAACTGCAGGTGATGGATACCCAGGCTTTGGGGCTGTCCCCGCTGCAGGTCGAGGCAGCGGCCTTCGCCTGGCTGGCCCGACAGACCGTGCTGGGCCAGCCAGGCAACCTGCCCAAAGCAACGGGCGCCCGAGGCGCCCGCGTGCTGGGTGCGGTCTACCCGCGCTGAGCCCGGGTCAGGTCGAGAAGCTCGAACCGCAGCCACAGGTGGTGGTGGCATTGGGGTTCTTGATCACGAACTGCGAGCCCTGCAGGTCTTCCTTGTAGTCGATTTCGGCGCCCACCAGGTACTGGTAGCTCATGGCGTCGATCAGCAGCGATACCCCATTCTTGGACATGGTGGTGTCGTCGTCGTTGACCACCTCGTCGAAGGTGAAACCGTACTGGAAGCCGGAGCAGCCTCCGCCCTGCACGAATACCCGGAGCTTGAGGTCGGGGTTACCC
>VERU01000236.1 GCA_018882485.1 Rhodoferax sp.
TGGTGAGCGCGCGGTCGGCCACCGCGCGGCTGATGTGGCCGCCTTCGCGCACCTCGGCAAAGTCGCGCACGCGGCGCAGCAGCCGGTTTGCGATGCGCGGCGTGCCGCGCGAACGGCGTGCCACTTCCGCGCTGCCTTCGGGATCGATCGAGGCCTTCAGCAGGCCGGCCGAGCGGGCAACGATCGAGGTCAGCTCGTCCTGCGTGTAGAACTCCAGCCGCGCCACGATGCCGAAGCGGTCGCGCAGCGGATTGGTCAACATGCCGGCGCGCGTTGTCGCGCCCACCAGCGTGAACGGCGGCAGGTCGAGCTTGATCGAGCGCGCCGCCGGACCTTCGCCGATCATGATGTCGATCTTGAAGTCCTCCAGCGCCGGATAGAGGATCTCCTCGACCACCGGGCTGAGGCGGTGGATCTCGTCGATGAACAGCACATCGTTCTTTTCGAGGTTGGTCAGCAACGCCGCCAGATCCTTGGGCTTTTCCAGCACGGGACCACTGGTCTGCCGCAGGTTCACGCCCAGTTCCTGGGCGATGATGTGCGACAGGGTGGTCTTGCCCAGCCCGGGCGGGCCAAACAGCAGCACATGGTCCAGCGCCTCGCTGCGCCGGCGCGCGGCACCCATGAAGATCTCGAGCTGTTCGCGCACCTTGGCCTGCCCGACATACTCGTCCAGCAGCTTGGGTCGCAGCGCGCGCTCGATCGCCTCCTCGTTCGGCGAGGCGGGCGCGGCCGCCACCACCCGGCGAGGCGGCACGGCGAAATCATCGGTCTGTAGGGTCACGGTCTGCAATCCGGCTGGGTGCCGGGCGGAAACAAGGGAAGGGTGGCAGCTCGGCAGCGCCCCGATTCAAGTCCGCCGGCCGGCTGCCGATAAGATGATACGTCGTCGGGTGGGTCGACGCGGCCCGTCCACCCTTCCCTCCAACTGCAGCCCCACGCCATGAACCCGCTTCCACCCCTTTCCGAACCCGCGTCGCCGGTCCGCGGACGCCGGCCCTGGCGGGCTCGCGTGGTCTGGCTGATGAGCGGGCTGGTCTGCGCCGGTCCCGTGTGGGCCAGCGACCCCGCCCCGGCCGAGGACAGCCACGGCAAATCCACCGCTGCGGCCCCGCGCAAGCCGGCCCCTGCCGCCGCCCCCGGCAGCCCCGAAGCGCCGGCGAAATCGCTGGCCTCGCAGCTCAAGGAGGCGGTGGACGCGGCCAATGCGCCCAAGAAGCGCCTGTCCCTGGTGGTCAACGGCAAGGAAAAAAACCTGATCGAGGCGCCACCACGGCCGCCCGCCGAAAACCCGCACAAGGCGGCCGCCGAGGCCGCGCCAGCGGTGCCGGCCGTGGCGGCACGCAAGCCCTCCAGCACCGCCAGCCGGGACTACATCCGCGCCCGCGCTGCGGCTTTGGCCGGTCACGAAACCCAGGTGCTGGCCAGCGCTGCGGCCACCGACGGCGGACACGGCGGCGAGGTGCACTGGAGCTACGAAGGCGCCACCGGGCCCCAGGCCTGGGGCCGGCTCAAGCCGGAATTCAACCTGTGCGCCATCGGCAAGCGGCAGTCACCGATCAACATCGAGGAGTCGGCCACCCTGCAGGGGCCGGCCGAGGCCCTGCAGTTCCGCTACCGCCCCAGCACGGGCAGCGTGGTGCACAACGGCCACACCGTGCAGGTGGATGTGCTGGGCGACAACACCCTGACGGTGCGCGGCGCCACCTACCAGCTGTTGCAGTTTCACTTCCACCATCCCTCCGAGGAGCGGGTGAACTACCGGGGCTACTCCATGGTGGCGCATCTGGTGCACCGCAACGCCGAGGGCCAGCTGGCGGTGGTGGCCGTGCTGCTCGACCCGGGCGCCGCCAATGGACTCATCCACAAGGTCTGGACCCACATGCCGCTGGACAGCGGCGACCGGGTCCGGTTGCCCACGGACCTTCTGGACCTCAACGAGCTGTTGCCGCGCGACCAGCGCTACTACCAGTTCATGGGGTCCCTGACCACGCCGCCCTGTACCGAAGGTGTGCTGTGGATGGTGCTCAAGCAGCCCACCACGGTCAGCCGCGAGCAGATCCGGTTGTTTTCCCAGCTGTTTCCCAACAATGCGCGACCGGTGCAGCCCCTGAACGGGCGTCCGGTGCGTGACGCGCAGTAGCAAACGCCTAACGGGCCAGGGCCTTGAGAGCCTGCTTGATGCCGTCGCTCACGGTCATGTCCGGCGGCAGCGCCTTGAGCGCGGCAGCGGCCTCGCGGTCGCTGTAACCCAGCGCCAGCAAGGCCTGCAGGATGTCGCCCTGCGCATCGCTCACCGGATGGGCGACCAGCCCGATGTCGGGACCCAGCTTGCCCTTGAGTTCGAGCAGCAAGCGCTCGGCGGTCTTCTTGCCGATGCCGGGGACCTTGACCAGGCGCCCCGCCTCCTGACGGGTGACGGCCTGGGCCAGTTCGTCCACACTCATGCCCGACAGCACCGCCAGCGCCGTGCGTGGCCCCACGCCGGAGATCTTGATCAGTTCGCGGAACGCCTCGCGCTCGCCCGCGCTGGCAAAGCCGTACAGCAGATGGGCGTCCTCGCGCACCACCAGGTGCGTCAGCAGGCTGACCGTCACGCCCGCCTCCGGCAGGTTGTAATAGGTGCTCATCGGCACCTGCACCTCGTAGCCCACACCATGGCAATCGACCAGAACCTGGGGCGGATTCCGGTCGGCCAGCGTGCCCGTCAGTTTGCCGATCATTTGCTGCCTATCATTGGGGACTTCTGAAGGAATTATCCGTGTGATCCTGCGCCACCTGTTCACCCCCCACAACAACACCCGCCTGTCCCACCTGTGCGGCAGCACCGACGAGCATCTGCGCAGCATCGAAGCGGCGCTGCAGGTGCGCATCGCCCACCGCCACGAGCAGTTCAAGGTGGAAGGACCCAAAGCCCAGGCCCACCGCACCATGGAACTGCTGCAGGCGCTGTACGAGCAGGCAGCCCGCCCCATCGAAGCCAGCACGGTGCAGCTGATGCTCGCCGGCGATGCTTCCACCGACACAGCGCCCGGCCCGGCCCTGGCGACGCGGCGGCAGGACCTGCGCGCCCGCACGCCCAACCAGGCGCTGTACCTGGATGCGATCGCCGGCCAGGACATCACCTTCGGCATCGGGCCAGCCGGCACCGGCAAGACCTACCTGGCGGTGGCCATGGCCGTGGATGCGCTGCAGCGCAGTTCGGTGCAGCGCATCGTGCTGACGCGCCCTGCCGTGGAAGCGGGGGAACGGCTGGGCTTTCTGCCAGGCGACCTGACACAGAAGGTCGACCCCTACCTGCGACCGTTGTACGACGCGCTGTACGACCTCATGGGTTTCGATGCGGTGCAGAAGGCCTTCGAGCGCAGCACACTGGAGATCGCGCCCCTGGCCTTCATGCGGGGACGCACGCTCAATCACGCCTTCATCATCCTGGATGAGGCACAGAACACCACGCCGGAACAGATGAAGATGTTCCTGACGCGCATCGGCTTTGGTTCCCGCGCGGTGGTCACCGGCGATGTCAGCCAGATCGACCTGCCCAAGCACCAGCTCAGCGGACTGATCGACGCCGAGCGGGTGCTGCGACGCGTCAAGGGCATCGCCATGTGCCGCTTCACCAGCGCCGACGTGGTGCGCCACCCGCTGGTGGCACGCATCGTGGACGCCTACGATGCCGCAGGCCGCTCCGAGCGGTCGCCCGACTGAGCCCTCAGCCCTCCGCACGCTCCATGCCCGCTCGCCTGCCGCACCTGTCCCTGTCCCTGCAGTTCGCCATCGCCGCGTCCGACACCCCGCCGCACCGCGAGGCGCTGGCCCGGCACTGGGTCGGCCGCTGCCTGCGCCATGCCCTGGAGCACGACGCCGAGTTCACGGTGCGCATTGTCGCTGGGCCCCAGGGCCTGGAGCTGAACCGGGCGTACCGGCAGCAGGACCATGCCACCAATGTGCTGACCTTCGGCTACGCCACCGAGCCCCGGGTGATGGCCGACCTGGTGCTGTGCGCGCCGGTGGTGGCGCGCGAAGCCCGGGCCCAGCGGCGCACGCTGCGCGACCACTATGCCCACTTGCTGGTGCACGGTGCGCTGCACGCCCAGGGGTGGGACCACGAAACCGGAGCCGCCGAGGCCGAGGCCATGGAGGCCCGCGAAACCGCCATCCTGGCCCGGCTGGGCATCGCCGATCCCTACCGGCGGCAGAACCTCAGGCGGTCATCCGGATCGGGATCGTCACCGGCCCGTCGTTGACGAGTTCCACCGCCATCTCGGTGGCGAACCGGCCGGTCTCCACCCGGCCATGGTCCCGGCGGGCCAGGGCCACAAAATGATCGAACAGGCGCCGTCCCTCTTCGGGGCGAGCGGCGCCGGTGAAACCCGGACGGTTGCCGCCGGTGGTATCGGCCGCTAGGGTGAACTGGCTGACCAGCAGCAGCCCGCCCGGCGTGCCTCGCCCATCGACATCCTGCACGCTGCGGTTCATCTTGCCGGCATCGTCGTTGAAGATGCGCAGCTTCAGGATCTTGGCCAGCAGGCGCTCGCAGACCCGCTCGTCATCGCCCGGTTCGGCGCACAGCAGCACCAGCAGCCCGCGATCGATCGCGCCCACGGTTTCGCCGGCCACCTGGACCCGGGCCCGGCTCACCCGCTGCAGCACCACGATCATGGCGGACTCCGGTTCACAGCAGGTCGCGCGGATCGCCGAAGTGCGCCTCGACGTCGCTGGGCAGCAGCTGGATCGAGGCGCGCAGCCCCGGCACCGCGCTCATGAGGGCCTGCTCCACGCTGGTCCGCAGAGCGGCCGCACGCCGCAGCGTCCAGTTGGCGGGCATGTGCATGTGCACATCGAGAAAGCGGCGCTGGCCGGAGCGGCGGGTGTACACA
>VERU01000237.1 GCA_018882485.1 Rhodoferax sp.
GTACGGCACCACCCGGTCCAGCGGCAGCACACTGGCGACCCAGGGCGTGACGCCGGTGGTCTGCAATTACACGCTGCGCGCCGACCTGGACCGCGCCTTGGCGCAAAGCGGCGCGAAGAAAATGTTCGTGATCACGGATTACTTTGCCGCCGCCAGAAAAAGCGCCGATCTGGAGTTTGCGCAGGGCCGCGCCGCCATCGACGCGGCCAAGGCGGCCGGGGTCGACCATCTGGTGTTCATGAGCGTGGCGGATGCCGAGTTTTTTGACGAGCACGTCAAGCACCTGCATGCCAAGGTGGCACTGGAGAAATACCTGCGTGAATCGGGCGTGCCGTTCTCGATCCTGCGGCCCTGCGCCTTCTTTGAAAACCTGGACGACGCCGCCAACTGGAACCCCCTGAAAAAAGGCGTGGTGAAGTTTCTGTCGCTGCAAGACTGCAAATACTGCGCCACGTACGACATCGGCCGTGCTGCGGCGATTCAGCTGAACAACCCGCAGCAATGGCTGGGCAAGTCGCTGGATGTGATCGGCTGGCAGGGCGATCTGTCGCAGGTGGCGGCGGCCTTGTCGCGGGTCAGCGGCCAACCCGTGAAGGCCAAGCTGGCCATGCCCCTGTTCCTGCGCCGCCTGCTGCTCATGGACATCCACCACATGTTCCTGTACTTCGAGGTGCAAAAAGGCCCCCGCGGCACGCCGCAGGCCTTCAAAAAAGTGCTGCCCGACGCGCTGTCTGCAGAAGACTGGTTCCGCTTTCACGGCCATTACGCCAACGGCGAGAAAATCGCCCCTGGCGCCTGAGCACGCTGGCGCAATGGACCACCCTACCCTGCGCGCTGATCCTGCCCAGACCATGCCCGACACCCGCGCCATCACCACCCGCACCCCAGGGCGGCGCCACGGCCCGATCACCCGACTGATGAGCCTGGGCGATATCGGGCAGCTGATCAAGCCCTTCGTCTTTCTGGATTACGTGGAAGCGCCGGCGGGTGGGGGCCCGAATTTCGGGTTTCATCCGCACTCGGGCATCGTCACCCTGACCTACCCGCTCAACTTTGACATCCAGCATGAAACCTCCACCGGGCAGGTGGATCAGGTCCGGCAGGGTGGCATCGAATGGATGGCAGCTGGCAGCGGCATCTGGCACCGTGCCCAGCCCTTGCCTGGCAGCGCGGCCAGCGGTCTCTTGCAGGGCTTTCAGATCTGGTTTGCATTGCCGCCTTCGCATGAGTTGGCGCCAGCCTCGGCCCTGTTCCTGCAGCCCGAGCAGGTCCCGGTTGCGGGACCGGTGCGCGTGTTGCTGGGCAGCCATGGGACGGCCGTCAGCGCGATCCAGGCCCCCTGGGACCTGAATTACTTCTGGGTCACCCTGCGTGACGGCGAGCGCTGGACCTACCAGCCTCCACCCACCCACACCGTGGCCTGGTCCTTTGCCCAGCGCGGTCAGCTGCATGTTGCCGGCGCACGGCTGAGCCGCGAGCTGGCGGTGTTTTCCGAAGGCAATGCCGCTGTGACGTTTGTTGCGGAAGGTGACTGCGGATTCCTGCTGGGCTCTGCAGCCCCGCACCCTCACGCCCTGGTGCTGGGCCCTTACTCGGTGCACAGCTCTGCCGCCCACCTGGCCAGCGGGATCAGCCGGATTGCCGAACTGGGCGAGCAGTTGCAGCGGCGGGGGCAACGGTCATGACGATGACGCCACACAACGTACTGGACTTCTGGTTCGAAGAGACCGTCCCCAGGCAGTGGTGGACCGCATCGGATGAGTTCGACCAGCTGATTGCATCGCGCTTTGCCCAATTGCACGCTGCGGCCACGCGCTGCGAACTGCACACCTGGCGCGAAACGGCAGCGGGCCGGCTGGCCGAGATCCTGGTGCTGGACCAGTTCTCGCGCAACCTCTTCCGGGGCCGGTCACAGGCCTTTGCCAGCGATGCCCTGGCCCTGGCGCTGGCACAGACCGCCGTGGCCGCAGGGGCCGACACCGAGCTCGAAGTCCGGCAACGCTCTTTTTTGTACATGCCCTACATGCACAGCGAGTCACCGCTGATCCACGCCACCGCGCTGGCCTTGTTCAGCCAGCCCGGACTGGAAAGCGGTCTGGCCTCGGAGCAGCGCCACAAGGCCATCATCGACCGCTTTGGACGCTATCCGCACCGCAATGGCATCCTCGGGCGTCACTCATCTGACGAGGAGCTGGCATTCCTGGCCACGCCGGGCTCGTCGTTCTGACCCCCACGCTGAGCCCATCCACCCTGCCGGGCCAAACCGCGCCAATGGCCACCGGGGCGGCAGCGAGTCAGCGCGCCCTCGCCGGGGCAGGCTGTCCAGCCTGCGGCACGCACAGCAGGCACAGCATCTGCGCGAGCCGGTGCAGCGCCTGCCAGGGATCCTGCGGCCAGTCGGGCTGCTTCAGGCCCTTGACGATGCCGTCCACCCGGTGCGCGGCCTGCAACAATTCGGCCAGTCGGGCCTCGGCCAGACGCGGCAGCACGCGCTCGAACAGCCGCTCCTTCACGCCCCAGACCCGGTTGTCGCGCAGGGCCATGGGCAAGGGCCGACCGGCGGCCAGCGCATCCTTGACCCGCTTGAGGGCACGGATGTCTTCGCTGAGCGTGTAGTGCACCAGCACCTCGGCTTCGCCTTCGGCCTTGAGCCCATCCAGCATGCGCTGCACCCGGCTCGGCTGGCCGGCCAGAACCGCCTCGGACAACTTGAACACATCGTAGCGCGCCACGTTGAGCACGGCCGACTCCACCTGCTCCAGTGACAACTCACCCGCCGGGTAGAGCAAGGCCAGCTTCTGGATCTCCTGATGCGCCGCCAGCAGGTTACCCTCGACCCGATCGGCAAAGAACTGCAGCGTGCGCTGACCGGGTTCGCCGGCAGCCACCCTCTGGCCCTGACGCGCCATGCGCTCGGCGATCCAGGCTGGCAGTGCGCTGCGAGGCACCGGTTCGACCTGCAGCATGACGCCGTGGCCTTCCAGCGCGGTGAACCAGGCACTGCTGCGGGTGGCCCGATCCAGCCCCGGCAACACCACCAGCGTGAGCACATCCGGGTTGGCCGCTGCCGACTCGGCCAGATGCTGCAAGGCAGCACTGCCCTCCTTGCCCGGCTTGCCCGTCGGGATGCGCAACTCCACCACCTGACGCTCCGCGAACAGGCTCAGGCTGCTGCCCGCAGCCAGCACACCGGACCAGTCGAAACGCGCGCCCATCACCGTATGGACCGTGCGCTCGGTGTAGCCGGCCGTCCGGGCGGCGGCGCGGAGGGCATCCATCGCCTCTTCGATCAGCAGCGGCTCGTCGCCGTGCAGGGTGTACAGGCTGCGCAGACCGGACTTCAGGTGCGCGACCAGTTGAGCAGGCGCCAGATGCATGACCGCAGTTTAGCCCCGAGGACGACGGCGGGTCAGGGCCGTTGCCCTGCCGCACCCTGTCCGCCGGCCCCCTAAAATGGGTCACGCTGGCTATTTCCATCCACCCGATTTCATCAGGAGTACCCATGAAACAGCAACTGCTGGCGGCACTGGCGATCGCCGCACTGGCCGCCACCGCCACAGCCCAGACCAAGGACCTGAAGGTGGCGATCGACGCGACCTACGAACCCTTCACCTACAAGACGCCCGATGGCAAGCCGACCGGATTCGATGTGGACATTGCGAACGCGCTATGCGAACAGATCAAGCGCAAGTGCGTGTTCGTGGAGCAACCCTGGGACGGCATGATCCCGGGCCTGCAGGCCAAAAAATACGATGCCATCATCAGTTCGATGTCCATCACCGAAGACCGCAAGAAGGCGGTCGATTTCACGGACAAGTACTACAACACCCCGAGCCGGGTCGTCGTGAAAAACGGGACCCCGGTGGACGCGTCCTTCGCGGGTCTGAAGGGCAAGAAAATCGGTGTTCTCAAGAGCAGCACCCAGGAGAAGTTTGCCAACGGCGAACTCAAGAAGGTGGGCGCCACCATCGTTCCCTATGAAGCCCAGGATCAGGTCTACCTGGACATCAAGGCCGGGCGACTGGACGGCACGGTGGCCGACGTCGTGGAAGTGGGCGCGGGTTTCCTCAAGAAGCCTGAGGGCAAGGACTATGGTTTCGTGGGGCCGGAGCTGAACGACCCGAAGTACGTCAAGTACTTCGGCATCGGCGCCGGCATCGCGTTGCGCAAGGGTGAGGATGCCCTCAGGAAAGAGCTCAACGAGGCGATCAAGGCGATCCGCGCCAATGGCACCTACGCCAAGGTGCAGGGCAAATACTTCACCTTTGACGTGTACGGCAAGTGAACCGCACAGCCGGCGCGTCCACCTGACGTGACCGGGCTGTCAGCCCCGCATCCGCGGCCACCATGACCGGTTACCTGATCGGTATTCTCGAGGGTGCCCTGCTGACCGTCGGCGTGTCGCTGGCGGCCCTGGTGGTGGCAGTGCTGCTGGGCCTGCTGGGAGCGGGTGCCAAACTCTCGGGGCTGCCCGTGGCCCGGCTGGTTGCGGGGCTGTACACCACGCTCGTGCGGGGGGTGCCCGATCTGGTGCTGATGCTGCTGGTGTTCTACGGTGGCACCATCGCCATGAACCGGCTGCTCGAACTGGCAGGCAGCGAGGGAACGGTCGACGTCAATCCCTTTGCTGCAGGCGTCCTGACCATCGGCTTCATCTACGGAGCCTACATGACCGAGGTGTTCCGGGGCGCCATCCAGGCCATACCACCCGGCCAGATGGAAGCCGCCCGGGCTTATGGCATGAATCGCTGGCTGACCCTGCGGCGTATCGTGTTGCCGCAGATGGTCCGCCATGCACTGCCAGGGTTCACCAACACCTGGCTGGTGCTGATCAAGGCCACGGCACTGGTC
>VERU01000238.1 GCA_018882485.1 Rhodoferax sp.
GCCCTGAGGGAAAAAGGATTTGCACTGGTCACGGAGGGCTACATGGATGTGGTGGCTCTGGCGCAACTGGGGTTCCCGAATGCCGTGGCCACGCTGGGCACGGCCTGCACTCCCGAGCATGTCCAGAAATTGTTCCGATTCACCGACTCTGTTATCTTCAGTTTCGACGGCGATGCCGCAGGAAAAAGGGCTGCTCGCAAAGCCTTGGAGGCCTCCCTTTCCTGGGCATCTGACGAACGCAGTATCAAATTCCTATTTCTGCCCGAGGAGCATGATCCCGACAGCTACATACGAGAGCACGGTGAAGCCGCCTTTGCAAGCAAAATCGCCCAAGCCTTGCCATTGAGCCGCTTCATGCTGGAGGTGGCCAAGGAGAACAGTGATCTGTCGACCGCGGAAGGCCGAGCGCAGGCCGCCAGCAGGGGGCGACCACTCTGGCTGAAAATGCCCGAGGGCATTCTCAAACGACAGCTATTGGGAGAGTTCGCTGAGCTGTCGCAATTGACCTCGCGCGAAATCCTGGATCTATGGGGTCCGTCGGCCGGATCGGGCAACAGAGACCTATCTGGCGCAGGCGTCAGCCGAAAAAACGGGGGGACCATTGCCCGGCTACAAGGCGGCTCCCTTTCCGCCCCCACAAAATCACCCGGGAGGCCTTCGCAGGCGGCTCGCACGAACAAGACACCCACTGGATTGGATCAGGTCTTGGTGGCTGTCCTGAACGACAATGCCGCATTTGGGTGCATGTCGGCGGAGGAACAATCGGTATTGACGGCCCTTCCATCTCCCCATGGCACCCTGTACGCCTGGCTCGACTCCCAGTGGCAGGAGCATGGCCAGCAGCCGTGGGCTGCATTGCGTGAGGGCCTGAGAGGACACCCACTGGAGAACTGGGCTGTCGAGTTGTGGGCCACACATGAATCGGGAAGCAGTGACCTGCCCGCAACAGACCACGACCAGTTGCAAACCCTTGTCAGGCGCCTGTTGATCCAGCGTCTCAAGTCGCAGGAAACCGAAGCGATCGCGGATGCCGAACATCACCCTGAAGCACTCGAACGGTACAAGGAACTGTATGCCAGGCGGCGTCAACTTGAGCAATCACCGCTACCGGAAGCTGCGGCAAAAATGGGCTAGTGTCCGAAAGGCCGTACGCCAGCGGGGTTTCGCTGTGCCCTGCAGGCCCTGAACCAGTTCCGGGACGTCCTCCAAGGGATCCAGGGCTCTTACCGTTTCCACGCGCAGCCCTGAGCCGATTGGTATAATCCGTGTTGCACTAGAGCAACGGGCGAACGGGCGTCTGATAACTCGGTCCAGTCAGCCCTGTATCGGCTCGGAGTCACCCCGTGGTGTGGGCGTGCCCGAAAGTCCAGGTGACGACTTACCGCGCCTGGCCTAACGGGAGTGTGCTTGACGCGCCCGCCCTGCTCGGCCGAGTGTTTCCCGCCTGTACCTGTCGAATGGAATTTCCAGATGCCCTCTAACCCGCCCAAGAAAAACCCTGATTCCATTGGTGCCATCAACACGGCCACCCTGAAGGCTGCCACCGGAAAATCTGTCGTCAAGGGCAAATTGGTTTCTGAAAAAGCCGAGGGCCGAACCAGTGCAAAAGCCGAGGCGGTGAACACGCCCCCTGCCAATGAGGCACCGAAAGCTCCCAAGAAAAAAGGTGGTCTCGGCAAGGCGACCGAGGCGGAACTGGCGCCCGAATCCACTGCGGGCTCGTCAAACCCGAAAAAGGGCCGGAAGGTCAAGGACGCGCCGGCTCCACCGGCTGAGGACGTTGATTTGACCGATATTGAAGCGGACTTGGTTGGCGAGCCGGAGTCTTCAGGCGAAAAGGCCAAACCGCTTCGCATGAAGATCAGCAAGGCCAAGGAACGGGCCCTTATGAAGGAATTCGGCTTGGACGAAGCCGTTCTCTCAGAAGAGGACATGGCCAAACGACGGCTGCGTCTGAAGGCACTGATCAAACTGGGGAAAACGCGGGGATACCTGACCCACGGCGAAATTTCGGACCACCTGCCCGACAAACTGGTTGATGCCGAGACACTGGAAGTGGTGATTTCGATGCTCGCGGACATGGGCGTGGCGGTTTACGAGCAAACCCCGGACGTTGAAACTCTGCTGTTGAACAACAACGCACCGACCACTGCCACCGAGGAGGAAGCCGAGGAAGAGGCCGAGGCCGCTCTTTCTACGGTGGACAGCGAGTTCGGCCGCACCACGGACCCTGTGCGCATGTACATGCGGGAAATGGGCACGGTGGAATTGCTGACCCGGGAAGGCGAAATTGAAATTGCCAAACGGATCGAAGGCGGTCTGATGGCGATGATGGAGGCCATCTCTGCATCGCCGGCCACAATCGCCGAAATCCTGAGGCTGGGCGACGAAATCCGTGAGAACAAGGTGGTCATCACGACCGTCGTCGATGGATTTTCGAACCCCAATGAGGCAGACGACTACGTTGCCGAGGAGGATTTCGATGAATTCGACGCCGCAGACGACGACGATGGCAAGGGTGGCTCCAAGGCCCTGACAAAAAAATTGGAGGAACTGAGGCGCGAAGCGCTGGTCCGGTTCGACCGGCTGCAGGAACAGTTCGAGAAAATTCATCACCTCTATGACAAGGAGGGTTATGGGTCACCCGCGTACAAAAAGGCGCAGCACGGCCTGTCGGAAGAGTTGATGTCGATCCGTTTCACAGCCAAAACCATCGAACGGTTGTGTGAACTGGTGCGTTCGCAGGTGGAGGACGTGCGGAAGAAAGAACGCGAACTGCGACGCATCATCGTTGACAAGTGTGGCTATCCCCAAGAACAATTTGTTGCCGAGTTCAGTGGGCGGGACCGTCAAGGCCATCGGGTTCCCAGCCAGTTGCTCAACCTCCAATGGATCGAGAAGCAGGCCAATGCCGGCAAAGCCTGGAGCAGCATTCTGGCGCGCAACATCCCGCCGGTACAGGACCTGCAGCAAAAGCTGATCGACCTGCAGGCCAAGGTGGTGGTCCCCCTCGATGAGCTGAAAGACATCAACAAGCGGATGAACGATGGCGAAGCCTCTTCCCGCGCTGCAAAAAAGGAAATGATCGAGGCCAATTTGCGGCTGGTGATTTCAATCGCAAAAAAGTACACCAATCGCGGCCTTCAGTTCCTGGACCTGATCCAGGAGGGCAATATCGGCCTGATGAAAGCCGTCGACAAGTTTGAATACCGGCGCGGCTACAAGTTTTCAACCTATGCCACCTGGTGGATCCGTCAGGCCATCACTCGGTCCATCGCGGATCAGGCCAGAACCATTCGGATCCCGGTTCACATGATCGAAACGATCAACAAGATGAACCGCATCAGCCGCCAGCATCTCCAAGAGTTCGGCTACGAACCCGATGCCAGTGTCTTGGCTGAAAAAATGGATATCCCCGAGGACAAGATTCGCAAGATCATGAAAATCGCCAAGGAACCGATCTCGATGGAAACGCCCATCGGTGACGACGACGATTCCCACTTGGGTGACTTCATTGAAGACAGTGCGAACACGGCCCCCATGGACGCCGCAATGCAGGCTGGACTGCGGGATGTGGTCAAGGATATTCTGGACAGCCTGACGCCCCGGGAGGCCAAGGTGCTTCGGATGCGTTTCGGCATCGAAATGACGAGCGATCACACCCTGGAAGAGGTGGGCAAGCAGTTCGATGTGACGCGCGAGCGCATCCGGCAGATCGAAGCCAAGGCGCTGCGCAAGCTCAAGCACCCGAGCCGCTCGGACAAGTTGCGCAGTTTCACCGACAACCTCTGACACACAACCTATTCGGGAAGCCTGTTGGAGCTCGCCGACTGCGTCCCAGGATGACCTATCTGGAGACCAGATACCGCTCAATCAGACGACCGCGAGCGGCTGGTCCCAGGCCCAGCCGACGGGTCAGATAGGTCTCCAGCCCCCCGTAGTCGGCATCGATGACCCAAAAAGCGCTGTCCAGGAAGTCCGGCTGCACCGTCCAGAGAACCTCCATGGCCTCGGCCGGTAAATGGGCCTGAGCGGCGCGGATGCTCGGGGGCAGGCGATAGTGCACGTTGGACAAAAGGTAATCCTGGACGACGGACTCACGGCTCACGCCCAGAGCCAGCAGCAAAAGGGCAGCGGCAAAACCGGTGCGGTCTTTCCCGGCCGTGCAGTGAAAGACCAAGGGTTGGTCATCGGTCAGCAGCAGGTCGAACAGCGAACCAAACCGTTCGGTGTTGGCACGTACAAATGCCCGGTAGGTGTCCTGCATCAAGCCCACGGTGTCGGCTGCGGTCAGCCGATGACCGGCATCCACACGATCACGGATACCTTGTACAACCGTGGGCTCGATCGCCAGCGAATGCACCTCGGCCCAAGGAAGCGCACAGGCCGAACCCGATCGCTCATCGATCCCCCGGAAATCACACACTCGGGCAACGCCCAGCTGCTCAAGCAGCCGAATGTCTCCTGCCGTCAGGTTTCCGAGGTGATCGGACCGAAAGATCCGACGCCATCGCACCGCCCGGCCCCCCAGGCCCGAGTAGCCGCCCAAATCGCGGAAATTGGACGCACCGTCGAGCGCAATGTGTCGATTCAGAGCGGACTGGCCATTCGGGCCCCTGTCGGCCGCATCGGGAGTCACGGAGTTCTCCGGACCAACGCACCGGCAGGAACTCATGGGTAGGTCTCGGTGTCGACCTCGCTGGCGGCCTGCAGGCCATACCGGGCTCCGGTCACGGTGCGCTGATTGATCAAGCCGTCCAGTTCATTCAGCATCGCTGCTGTCAGGGAGACCTTGAGGGCGCCCATGTTTTCAATCAGGTGTTCCGGACGGGTGGTGCCCGGTATGGGGA
>VERU01000239.1 GCA_018882485.1 Rhodoferax sp.
TCCACGCGCTGCTGGCCGCGCCCGTCG
Source organism: Rhodoferax sp. (assembly GCA_018882485.1). Taxonomy (GTDB): domain Bacteria; phylum Pseudomonadota; class Gammaproteobacteria; order Burkholderiales; family Burkholderiaceae_C; genus Rhodoferax. Next base: position 28 of record VERU01000239.1, read on the forward strand.
TAGCCCAGACGGGCGGTCTTGAGGATGCCCGGCAGCAGGCCATCGGGCACCTGCTGCAGGTCGGACTCGTGGCGCAACACGGCGTGGGGCGCGCAGGGCACGCCACAGCGCAGGAAATGGGCTTTTTCCTGGGCACGGTCCTGGGCCACGGCCACCGCCCGGGCGCCGGGCGCGACCGGGCGGCGCTCGGCCAGGGCCTGCAGGGCGGCCGCCGGCACGTTCTCGAACTCGGTGGTGATGGCATCGCAACCATCGGCCAGCCGGGCCAGGCCTTCGGGGTCGTCGTAGGCGCTGCGGATGGGGTGGTGGCTCACGCAGCCAGCCGGGCTGTCGGGGTCGGGGTCCAGCACAGCGGTGCGGTAGCCCATGGCCTGGGCCGCGTGCACGAACATGCGGCCGAGCTGGCCGCCGCCCATCACCCCCAGGGTGACCGGCCGACCCTGTCGCAGGCTGCCGGGCAGCAGCGGCTCGGTGGCGGGCGGACGGCTCATGGGACGGACGCCTCGGCCGGTGGCACCACCATGGCGCGGGCGGCCTCGGTCTGGGCGTCCCGGAAGGCCTGCAGGCGGCCCCGCAGGGCAGCGTCCTGCCCGGCGAGCAGGGCCACGGCAAACAGGGCCGCGTTGGCCGCACCGGCCGCACCGATGGCAAAGGTGGCCACAGGGATGCCGCGCGGCATCTGCACGATGCTGTGCAGCGAATCGACGCCCGACAGATGGCGCGAGGGGACGGGCACGCCCAGCACCGGCACCAGGGTCTTGGCCGCCAGCATGCCGGGCAGGTGGGCCGCGCCGCCGGCGCCGGCGATGATGGCGGTCAGGCCGCGGGATTGGGCGGCTTCGGCATAGGCAAACATGTCGTCGGGCATGCGGTGGGCCGAGACCACCCGGGTTTCATGGGCGATGCCGAACTGTTGGAGAATGGCGGCTGCGTGTTGCAGGGTCTCCCAGTCCGAGCTGGAGCCCATGACCACGCCGATCTGGATGTTGTTCATGGTGTGGGGAGCCGGCCGCTGGCCGCCCGGGATTGGACAGCGCTGAATTTTACCGACTTGCCCCAGGACGACCTGCCATGATGAACGTGACCGTAGAGAACTTCGATGCCGAGGTGATGGATGCCTCGATGCAGCTGCCCGTGCTGGTGGATTTCTGGGCGCCCTGGTGCGGCCCCTGCAAGGTGATCGGCCCGCTGCTGGAAAAACTCGAGACCGATTACCAGGGCCGCTTCAAGCTGGTCAAGATCGACTCCGACCAGGAGCAGGAACTCAGCCAGGCCTTCGGCATCCGCAGCATCCCGACCTGCGTGATGATGGTGGGCGGCAAGCCGGTGGACGGCTTCATGGGCGCCCTGCCCGAAGGCCGGATCCGCGAGTTTCTGGACAAGCATGTGCCGGCCGGCGAAGTGCTGGAGGCCGAGGTCACGGCCGAATCGATGGGCGATGCACCCGCCGCCGACGATCCCTCGGCCCAGGAAGAGGCGCTGCACCAGGCGGTGCTGAAGAACCCGGACGACGAGGGCGCGCGCTTCGATTACGTCAAGTGGCTGCTGCTGCACGAGCGGGTGCGCGAGGCCCGGGCAGCGTTCGAGCCGGCCGCGCCCAAGACCGGCGTGGTGCGGCGTTTCGACGCCCTGCAGCGCTGGCTGGATGCGGTGGATTTCGCGGCGCAGCAGCCCGATCCGGCGCAGGCCCTGGCCGGGCTGGAGGCGCGCATTGCCGCCAACCGGCGCGATTTCGAGGCCCGCTTCGGCAAGGCGCGGCTGCTGCTGGCCGCCCGGCAGTGGACGGCCGCCATGGACGAACTGCTGGAAATCCTGATGCGCGACAAGTCCTGGGCCGAGGATCTGGCGCGCAAGACCTTCATCGCCATCCTCGACCTGATCGAGCCGCCGCCGGTCAAGGTGGCGGACGGGCAGATCCCCCCCACCGACCCCACCGTGGCCACCTACCGCCGCCGCCTGAGCAGCGTGGTGCTGAGCTGAGGCGCCTCAGGGCTTGGCGGCTGCCGCCGGACGGGCCCGGCGCTCCTTGAGCCAGGCCTGCATCTGGGCAATTTCCTGCTTCTGGGCGGCGATCACCGCCTGAGCCAGCTGGCGCACCCTGGGGTCCTTGCCGTGCTGCAGCACGACCTGGGCCATGTCGATGGCGCCCTGGTGGTGCGGGATCATGCCGGCCAGGAAATCGGTGTCGGCATCGCCGGTGTAGGCAATGGCCATGTCCTTGTGCATGCGGGCGTTGGCCGCCTCATAGGCGGCCGTCGAGGGCGACGCGGCGGGCGCTGGCGTGCCGGCCTTGGGCGCGGCGTGGCCGCTGTGGTTCACCTGCGCCTGTGCGCCAGACAGGGCGGCTGCGAGCGTCAGGCCCGCCAGCAGGAAATGAAATCGGGTCACGGTGCGTCCTTCAAGAAACGGAGTCCCGTTGGGACCCCACGGGCCGGTCGAAGTTCCCCCGGCGGGCGCCGGTTCAGGTGCAGAGCCGCTGCCAGGCTTCCTGGTACCGGGCGGCCGTGCGTTCGATCACGTCCTGCGGCAGCCGGGGCGCCGGCGCGGTCTTGCCCCAGGGCTTGCCGTCCACCTGGGCCTGCTCCAGCCAGTCGCGCACGAACTGCTTGTCGTAGCTGGGCGGGTTGGTGCCCTCGCGCCAGTGTGCGGCCGGCCAGAAACGCGAGGAATCCGGCGTCAGCACCTCGTCCATCAGCGTGAGCGTGCCATCGGCATCCAGGCCAAACTCGAACTTGGTGTCGGCAATGAGGATGCCCTTGGTCGCGGCAAACTCGCTGGCGGCCCGGTACAGGCGCAGGCTGATGTCGCGCATCTGCGCCGCCAGATCGGGGCCGACCAGGGCTTCGGTCTGCTCGAAGCGGATGTTCTCGTCGTGCTCGCCCGCCTGGGCCTTGGCCGCCGGGGTGTAGATGGGCTCGGGCAGGCGTGAGGCGTTGCGCAGGCCGCTCGGCAGGGGCACGCCGCAGACCGACTGGCTCTGCTGGTACTCTTTCCAGCCGCTGCCGGCCAAATAGCCACGCACCACCGCCTCCACCGGTAGCGGGCGCAGCCGCTTGACCAGCATGGAGCGGCCGGCCACCTGGGCCACCTCGTCGGGCTGCACCACGCTCTCGGGCGCCTCGCCGGTCAGGTGGATGGGGCAGATGGCCAGCCCCTTGGGACCGAGCTGGTCGAACCAGAACAGCGCCATGCGCGTGAGCAGCGCGCCCTTGCCAGGAATGGGCTCGCCCATGATCACGTCGAAGGCGCTGAGCCGGTCGCTGGCCACCATCAGGATGCGGTCCTGGCCCACCGCGTAGTTGTCGCGCACCTTGCCGCGCGCCAGCAGCGGCAGGGATTTCAGCTGCGAGGTGTGCAGGGCATCGACCATGCGCGGCTCAATGCACCAGCTGGGCCAGCTCGCCGCGGCTGTAGCGCTGGGCCACCACGCTCAGGCTGTCGCCCTTGATCTTGGCAGCCTGGCCTTCGCAGCCGAACTCGACATAGCGCTGGCGGCAGATGGTTTTGGCGGCTTCGCGGGCGGGCTTGAGCCATTCGCGGGCGTCGAACTTGTCGGGGTTTTCCCACAGAAACTTGCGGCAGGCGGCGGTCATGGCCAGCCGGATGTCGGTGTCGATGTTGATCTTGCGCACCCCGAAGCGGATGGCCTTCTGGATCTCTTCCACGGGCACGCCGTAGGTTTCCTTGATGCGTCCGCCGTACTGGTTGATCTGCGCCAGCAGGTCTTGCGGCACGCTGCTGGAGCCGTGCATCACCAGGTGGGTGTTGGGGATGCGGCGGTTGATCTCGCGGATGCGGTCGATCGCCAGGATGTCACCCGTGGGCTTGCGGGTGAACTTGTAGGCGCCGTGGCTGGTGCCGATGGCAATGGCCAGCGCATCAAGCTGGGTGCGCTTGACGAAATCGGCGGCCTGCTCGGGGTCGGTCAGCAGCTGGTCACGGGTCATGGTGGCGTCGGTGCCGTGCCCGTCTTCCTTGTCGCCCTTCATGGTTTCGAGCGATCCCAGGCAGCCCAGCTCCCCCTCGACCGTGACGCCCTGCGCGTGGGCCATGTCCACCACCTGGCGGGTCACATCGACGTTGTAGTCGTAGCTGGCGATGGTCTTGCCATCGGCCATGAGCGAGCCGTCCATCATGACCGAACTGAAGCCCAGCCGGATCGCGCCCTGGCAGACGTCGGGGTTCTGGCCGTGGTCCTGGTGCATCACCAGCGGGATGTGCGGGTAGGCCTCCACCGCGGCCGAGATCAGGTGCTTGATGAAGGCTTCGCCGGCGTACTTGCGCGCGCCCGCGCTCGCCTGCAGGATCACCGGGGCGCCGACCTCGTCGGCCGCCGACATCACGGCCTGCACCTGCTCCAGGTTGTTGACATTGAAGGCTGGAATGCCATAGCCATGGGTGGCGGCATGGTCCAGCAGCTCGCGCATCGAAACGAGTGCCATGGTGATTCCCCGAGAGTTGATGACAAGGACCGCAGACGGCATCGGCCGGACCGCGCCCGGCAGGCATCGGTGTACCGGGTCGCTCCCTGGTAACCGTCTGGTAACCGGATACCCAGAATTTTAGCGACGCGGCCCGCGCAGCCCCGGCTGGGCGGGAGCGATCAGGCGACCCGGCAGATCTTGAGCATGTTGGTACCGCCTGGCGAGCCCATGGGTTCGCCGCAGGTGATGGCATACACGTCACCGGCCTGCACGATGCCGCGCGCTTTCAGGTGGGCCTCGGCCTCGGTCAGCGCGGTGTCCCGGTCGGTGCTGGTGCCCATGAGCCGAGGGCGCACATTGCGGTACAGCGTCATGCGGCGCTGCGT
>VERU01000240.1 GCA_018882485.1 Rhodoferax sp.
CATGTAAATCACCAGCGTCAGCCGGGCCTGATGCGCGGTCGTGGCCAGCCCCGTCCAGTCAACCCCTCCATGGCCGGTGTGGGCGTGGCCGGTGACGAACACCACCCCGTGGGCCCGTTCCCGATGGGTCAGCGCCGTACCCAGCGCGGTGCCGACGTACAGGCCGGTGGTGATGCCGTTGATCACCTCGACCTCGATGCCGGCGCGGCGCAGTTCGTCCAGTTCTTCCCCGCCCCGCCCGAAGATGAAGGGATCGCCGCCTTTGAGGCGTACCACGGTGTCGCCAGCGAGGGCGGCAGAGACCATCAGCCGGGTGATGAAGGCCTGGGGCGTGGACTGGCACCCCCCCCGCTTTCCCACATGCACGATGCGGGTGCCCGGCGTGGCCAGGGCCACGGTGGCATCGTCTACCAGGTCGTCCACCAGCAGCAGCGTGGCGGACTGGATGGCGCGCAGCGCCTTGAGGGTCAGCAGGTCCGGGTCGCCGGGTCCCGCGCCCACCAGGCTGCAGCGGCCCGACCGCGACTCTGGCCGGGGCCCGCCCTCAGCCGATGCCGGGAGCGGCGAGCCGGGTACGAGGGGTGCATTGGACGGTGATTCGGAGCGGACCATGGAGACATTGTCGGACAGGCCATCGACGGCCTGGTTATATCGATATGCCCAGGCGGGGCCATGGCCTACACTGTTTCCATGGTGGCGGGTCTGCGAGTGTTGGGTTTTGAGTCTTCCTGCGATGAGACCGGGGTCGCGCTGGTGGAGACCCGTGGGCAGGCACTTCCGGTGCTGCGTTCCCAAGCCTTGTTCAGCCAGATCGACATGCACCAGGCCTACGGCGGGGTGGTGCCCGAATTGGCCAGCCGGGACCACATCCGGCGCTTGCTCCCGTTGGGGCGCCGGGTGCTGGCCGAAGCCCGGCTCGGCCTGAATGATGTGGATGTGGTGGCCTTTACCCAGGGGCCTGGCCTGGCTGGTGCCCTGCTGGTGGGTGCGGGCGTGGCCTGCGCCCTGGCCGCAGCGATCGATCGCCCGGTGCTGGGGGTGCATCACCTGGAGGGCCATCTGCTGTCGCCGTTCCTGAGCGCGGATCCCCCGGAATTTCCGTTTGTGGCGCTGCTGGTGTCGGGTGGTCACACCCAGTTGATGCAGGTGCACGGGGTGGGGCGCTACACGCTGCTGGGAGAGACCATCGACGATGCCGCCGGCGAAGCGTTCGACAAGACCGCCAAGCTGCTGGGTCTGGGTTATCCAGGTGGGCCCGCGCTGGCGGCGCTGGCCCTGCAGGGTGATCCGACCGCCTACCGGCTGCCGCGTCCCTTGTTGACCCAGGACAACCTGGACTTTTCCTTTGCCGGGCTGAAGACGGCGGTGATGGTGCAGGCCCGAAGGCTGGCCGAGTCGCGCGGCGTCCCGATTCATGGGTTGGCACTGTCGGAACGCGCCGATCTTGCCGCCAGCACGCAGGAGGCCATCGTTGATGTGCTGGTGCGCAGGGCTATGGCTGCGTTGGCCCGTTGCGGTCTGCGGCGTCTGGTGGTCGCCGGGGGCGTTGGAGCCAACCGCCAGCTGCGTGCGCGGCTGGATCAGGCTTGTGCCTCTGCCGGCTTCCGGGTTCACTACCCGGAACTGGCTTTGTGCACCGACAACGGCGCCATGATTGCCATGGCGGCCGCCATGCGCCTGCAGGCTGGATGCCAGCAGGCGCAGCGGGTGTACCGTTTTGACGTGCGGCCCCGCTGGCCGCTGGATGCGCTGACGATCAGTTGATCGCGAGCTCACTGACGCGCCGGACCGGCTGGCGCTTTCCGAGGCGCAAGGTCAACACGCCGTGTTCCAGTCGCGCCTCGCTAAGGCCGACGTCGATGTCCTGAGGCAGTTCGTAGGCGGCCTTGTACTGGCGGGGGGCGCCTTCCTTGCTGGCGATGCGGACCACCGAGCCCTCGATACCGATGTTCAACTGGTCTTTGGCGACGCCGGGCATGTCGATACGCAGGGTGTAGGTGGATTCGTCTTCGCTGGATTCACAGCCCGGCTGACGGGTCCAGGCTGCCGCCGGATCGATCAGGCGATCGAAGGCCAGGGGAGCGCGGAATCGACGATGAAACGAGAGCGGAGCGGTGGCGATGAACATAAGGTGTCCTTGTACACTGAGCCCGGTCCGGGATGGCCGGCGCATGTTCCTCAACTGCGACCCGTGCTTCGGTTTTCAAGAGAATGTCGCCCATGTTTTTTGCTGTCTTGCGGGTCTTGAAATGCGGACTTGTGCCGCTATGTCTGGCGCTGTTTTTTAGTGCGCCGGCCGCTGCGCAGCCTGTGCGACTGGCCCTGATCGAGAGCCTCAGTGGTCCCTTTGCCAACACCGGCGAAGCGGTTTATCGCAACCTGCTGTGGGCGGTGGAGCGCGTGAATGCCCGCGGCGGCGTGCGCCTGCCGGGTGGGCCCCGCAAGCTGGAACTGCTGCGCCTGGACAGCAAGGGTCACAACGATGAGGCCTTGCTCGCCCTGAGGGCAGCGGTTGATGCCGGAGCCCTGCTGGTGCTCCAGGGCAATTCGTCGGCTGTCGCTGCGGCCCTGAGCGAAGCCGTCACCCGGCACAATGAGCGCGAGCCCACCCGCCGCGTGCTGTTCCTGAACTATTCCGCCGTGGACCCGGCGCTGACCAATGAGCGTTGCAGCTTCTGGCACTTCCGCTTCGACGCACACGCCGACATGCGCATGTCGGCTCTCATGGAGGTGCTGCGGGAGGATCGCGACTTGCGCAGCGTGTACCTGTTCGGGCAGGACTACAGCTTTGGCCAGGCGTTCGCCCGGGAGGCCCGGCGACAGCTGCAGCGCCTGCGGCCCGACGTGCAGGTAATCGCCGACGAATTGCATCCCGTGGGGCGGATCAAGGATTTCCTGCCCTATGCCACCAAGATCAAGGCAAGTGGCGCGCAGGCGGTCCTGACGGGCAACTTCGGCAACGACCTTACGCTGCTGGTCAAGGCGGCGCGGGATGTGGGCTACCCGGGCAAGTTCTACACCTTTTACGGCAACGCCCTGGGGGTGCCGTCGGTGCTGGGCGAGGCCGGATTGGGTCGGGTGCTGGCGGTGGCCGATTGGCTGCCGAATGTTCCGAATCCCGAGGCCGAGGTGTTTTATCGGCAATTCCGCCAGCGTTTTCCTGATCCGGCGGACGACTATGTCCATATGCGCATGCAGTTGATGGTCGAGGCGGCTGTCCAGGCGATCGAGCGTGCGGGGGGTACGGATCCCCTGGCAGTGGCCTTGCAGCTCGAAAACGCGCAGGTTTCGCTGGCCGGACAGGTCGGGGCCATGCGAGCCGCCGATCACCAGTTTCAACAGCCTTTGGTGGTCGGCATCATGGATCGGCGTGGCGCGCCGGGAGTTCGCTACGATGTCGAAGGCTCGGGGTACGGCTTCAGGGTGCTGAAGTCGCTCACTGCTGCCCAGGCTGAACAAGGCCACAGCTGCCGCATGACCCGCCCCTCCTGAACCCGCCGACCAGACCCCGGCCTCGGGCCGCCATTTCCCTTTCATTGGAGTTTGTTTTGCGTCAGACGATCCTCGAACTTTCAGAGTCCCGCATCCGGGAGGTGGCCAACGCAGGCATGGGGCGTCAGGACGTGCTTCCGTTCTGGTTTGGGGAGAGCGATGAGCGCACCCCCGAAGTGGTCAGTGAAGCGGCCATCGCGTCGATCCGGGCTGGCGAGACCTTTTATTCGCACAACCTGGGGCTCCCCGAGTTGCGGGAGGCCATTGCGGGGTACTGCAGCGCCCTGCACGGGACCGTGGGTGTCGACCGCATCGCAGTCACCAGCGGCGGTGTCAATGCGCTGATGCTGGCCGTCCAGATGCTGGTGGATGCGGGGGACGATGTGGTCGCCGTCACCCCGGTCTGGCCCAACCTGACGGCGCAACCCCTGATCATGGGTGCGCGGTTGCGCTGTGTGGCGCTGACCCCGCGTCAGGGGCGCTGGATGCTGGACATCGACGTCTTGCTGGAGGCCATCACGCCGTCGACGCGGCTGCTGGTTCTGAATGCCCCCAACAACCCCACGGGCTGGACCCTGACGCGTGCGGAGCAGCAGCGGATCCTGGCCCATTGCCGGCAGACCGGCACCTGGGTGCTGGCCGATGAGGTGTACGAGCGCTTGTATTACGAACCGACCGCAAGGGGTTGCGCTCCCAGTTTTCTCGACGTCGCCGAAGCGTCGGATCGTCTGGTGGTGGCGCACAGCTTCTCCAAGAGCTACCTGATGACCGGTTGGCGTCTGGGCTGGCTGGTGATGCCCGCCGCCATGACACCCCACATGGGCAAACTGCTGGAATTCAACACCTCGTGTGTCAGTGTCTTCACCCAGCGGGCGGGGATGGCCGCCTTGCGCGCGGCCGACACCATCACGCCGCAGGTTGTGGCGCATCTTCGACGCTGTCGCGACACCCTGGTCCCGCTGCTGCAGGCCTTGCCTGGGGTGCAATTGGCTCCCGCGCTCGGCGGCATGTACGCCTTCTTTTCGCTGCCGGGTCATCCCGATGCCGTGGCCACGGCAAAGCGTCTGGTCACCGAGGCTGGGCTGGGTTTGGCCCCTGGTGAAGCGTTCGGCCCCGAGGCCGCGGGCTGGTTGCGGTGGTGCTACGCCTCGCACGATACGGCCCGGCTGCAAGAGGGGGTGCGCCGATTGCGAGTCTGGCTGGAGAAGACGCCCGACGCGCGCTGAGTGCGATCCCGTCCAGGCCTGACAGCGAACCCACACGACCGGGCAGGTATACTCCGAAGGTTTTGCCGCAGGGCAGATCGCACGCCAGGGGCAGTTCCAGCG